>JBBIVC010000077.1:0-8840 GCA_037439905.1 Thermoflexus sp. | reverse complement strand
CCCGCCGCACGGTGGCCGAGTGCATCGGGGCCCGGCCTTCCGAGGTCCTGTTTACCAGTGGCGGCACGGAAAGCATCAACGCCGCCATGCTGGGCATTGCCTACGCCATGCGCCGGGCTGGCGCCGGCAACCACGTCATCACATCAGCCATCGAGCACCACGCCGGCCTCCATGTCGCCCAGCACCTGGAAGAGCTGGGGTTCGATGTCACGACCATCGGCTGCGACGCCGATGGCAAGGTGAGCATCGACGAGTTCGTGCGGGCGCTGCGGCCCGGCACCGTGCTGGCGAGCGTCATGCTGGCGAACAACGAGGTCGGCACCATCGAACCCGTCGGGGAACTTGCGGGCATCCTGCGCGAGTTCGCGGAGCGGGCCGGCCACCGCGTGGCGCTCCACACCGATGCCGTCCAGGCTGCCGGGTGGATGCAACTCGATGTGGAGAAGCTCGGCGTGGATGCGCTGAGCCTCTCGGCGCACAAGTTCGGCGGGCCGAAGGGGAGCGGCGTGCTCTTTCTGCGCCGCGCCACCCCCTTCCGGCCCCTGCTCCATGGCGGTGGGCAGGAGATGCAGAAGCGCGCCGGCACCGAAAACGTCGCGGGCATCGTGGGCACCGCGACGGCGCTCAGGCTCGCCGCTGAAGGGCGTGCCGAACGCTCGGCGCGCGTGCGGGCACTGCGCGACCGGCTGCGCGATGGCATCCTGGCCACGGTGCCCGATACGCAGGTGAACGGCTGCCAGGTCGATTGCGTGCCCAACAACCTGAACATCTCGTTCGGCGGGCTCGAAAGTGATGTGCTTGTGCGGCGGCTCGATGCATGCGGCATCGCGGTGAGCTCGGGAAGCGCCTGTTCGAACTCCACCTGGGAGCCCTCCCACGTGCTGATGGCGATGGGCGTGCCCATCCGCCGCGCCGTTGGAAGCGTGCGGTTCTCCCTTGGCGAGGAAACCACCGAACCGGAGATTGACGAGGTCCTCCGCATCCTGCCGGGGGAGGTGGCGGCCGCCCGCGCGGGCAGCGCCGGCAGCGCCGCCTGAATCCGGCAGCCGGGCACTCGCGGCCGCCTCATGTACAATCCCCGCACACTCGAACCGGGGGTTCCTCAATGTTCGTGCACGATGTCCTCGCCCACGCCGTCAAGCTGTACCCGGAAAAGGTCGCGCTCATCGATGGCGACACCCGCTACACCTACCGCCAGGCCAGCGAACGCGTGCACCGGCTCGCCGCCGGTCTCCTGGCACTCGGCCTGCAGCCGGGCGACAACATCGGCATCCTCGCGAACAATTCGCACCGCTACTGGGAAACGTACTTCGCGGCCAGCGTCGCCGGGACGCCCCTGGCTCCGCTGAACATCCGGCTCGCCGCCCACGAGCTCGAGTTCATCCTCAACGATGGGGAGATCAAGGCCCTGCTGCTCGGGCCCGAATTCACCGGGCTCTACGAGCAGTTCAAGGACAAGACGCCGGGCATCAAGCACGTGATCATCCTCAACGGCGAGCTCGCCGGCGCGGTCGAATACGAGCAGCTCATCGCCGCCAACGCCCCCCTGGCCCGCCCCGCCCGGGAGTGGAGCGAGAACGACATGTTCAACCTCTGCTATACGGGCGGCACCACCGGCCTGCCAAAAGGCGTCATGCTAAGCCAGCGCAACGTCGTCTCGAACGCGCAGCACGCCATCCTCACGTTCGGCTTCAGCGAACACGACACCTGGCTCCACGTGGCCCCGATGTTCCACCTGGCTGACGCGTGGGCGTGCTACGCCCTCACCATGGTGGGCGGCGCCCATGCCTTCCTGGCGGCCTTCGCGCCCCAGGCATGCCTCGAGGTGATCGAGCGGACGAAGGTCACGAAGACCATCCTGGTGCCGACCATGATCAACTTCCTGGTCAATTTCCCGGGGCTCTCGAACTACGACACATCGAGCCTCGACCTGGTGCTTTTCGGCGCCTCGCCAATGCCGGTCGACCGCCTGACCGCAGCGAAGAACGCCCTCGGGCCCAAGTTCTGCCAGGCCTACGGCATGACGGAGACATCGCCGCTGCTCACGGCGATGAAGCTGGACTGGACGAAGTACGAGGGGAGCGAGGCCGAGACCGCAAGGCTCGCCAGCTGCGGCCGCCAGGTCTCCGGGGTCGACGTCCGCGTCGTAAACCAGGAGACCGGCGAGGACGTCCGGCCGGGCGAGGTCGGCGAGATCATCGCCCGCGGGCCGAACGTCATGCTCGGCTACTGGCGCCGCCCAAAGGAGACCGCCGAGGCCCTGCGCGGCGGCTACATGCACACCGGCGACCTCGCGACCATCGACAACGAGAACTTCATCTTCATCGTCGACCGGGCGAAGGACATGATCATTTCCGGCGGCGAGAACGTGTACTCCACCGAGGTCGAGAACGCCCTCTACGACCACCCGGACGTGCTCGAAGCGGCGGTGATCGGCATCCCGGATGACCAGTGGGGAGAGGCGGTCCTGGCGGTCGTGGTTCCGAAGGAGGGGAGGACCCCCACCGAGCACGAGATCATCGAGCACTGCCGCAAGCTCATCGCCGGCTACAAGTGCCCGAAAAAGGTGGTGTTCCAGGATACCCCGCTCCCGAAGAGCGGCCCCGGCAAAATCCTGAAGACGGAGCTCCGCAAGCCTTACTGGGCCGGCCAGGAGCGCCAGGTCCACTAGCTCCGGATGGCGGCCGGGGCCTACCCGGCCGCCACCGCTCGCCTGACCGGTACCGCCGGCGGCTCTACACTCGATGAGTGAATGTCGAGGCGTTGCCCTACACCCTCCTCCTCATCCTCGTCGAACTCGCCATCGGAAGCCTCTGGATCACGCTCGGGAGTGACCTGCGCGGTGGAGTCACACGCGGGTTCGTGATGGCCATGGCCCTATGCATCGCCATCACCGCGGGGCTGGCCTACTGGACCTCCGGGGCGATGGACCTCGGAAGCGAGGTGGATGGCTACCGTATCGATACCGGCACCTTCCCCGAGATGAAGCGCGCGCTCATGGTCGTGCTCATCACGAGCGCCGCCTACATGTTCTGCGTGTTCATGGGCTGGGACCCGGTGGGCCGCCTGTTCGGGATTGCCGGCTCGATCGCCGGGGCCATCGCGATCGTCCTCCTGGCCATCATGCTCGCGCCGCCGACCTGGGGCTTCCCGGCAGCGCTCATCGGGCTCGCCGGCGGGACACTCGCCCTCGGCGCCGTCTCGGTGGCGATGGTCTGGGGACACTGGTACCTGACCGAAGGCGCGCTTCCATCGTGGCCACTGCGCGACCTGGCGGTGGTGCTGCTGGTTGCGCTCGGGTTCCAGGTCGTGGTGCTCGCGGTGAACCTGGCAGTGCCGGTTCGCGAGACTCCCACCCCCGCAAACCCGGTCGATGTCGGCATCTTCGCCAACCCGGCGCTCTACCTCCGGGTCGCGGTCGGCCTGGTGTTCCCGATCATCCTCGGGGTCCTGTCGTTCAAGACCACGCAGATCAAGGCCATGCAGAGTGCCACCGGTCTGCTCTACATCGCCATGGGTGCGGTTTTCGTTGGGGAAGTCCTGGCGAAGGGGCTCATGTTCCTGACGGGCCGCCCGGTGTAGCGCCAGGGCACGGCACGACCCGTCTTGGAGTCTTGCCCCCGTACTCGGTACCATTCCACCGCCAGCTGGAGCGGCGAGAGGAGCAGACAATGCACCGCGAGGACGCGTGGAACATCCTTCTCGAATACTCGCAGGAGGAGCGGACGCGCAAGCACGGCATCGCCGTCGAAGCGACCATGCAGGCGTATGCCCGCTTGCTTCATGAGGACGAGGAGAAGTGGGGGATCACCGGCCTCCTGCACGATTTCGACTGGGAGATCCACCCCACCGAAGACCTGCATCCCCGCGAGGGCTCGAGACTCCTGGCGGCTCGCGGAGTCCCGGATGACATCCGCTACGCCATCCTCTGCCACGCGCCCTTCCTGGGCATGGAGTACACCTCGAAGATGGACCGGGCGATTTACGCCTGCGACGAGCTGAGCGGTTTCGTGCTCGCCTGCACGCTCGTGAAGCCCGATAAGTCCCTCTCCTCCATCGAGCCGGCCTCGGTTCGCAAAAAAATGAAGGACAAGGCATTCGCCCGGTCGGTCCGCCGCGAGGACCTGGTCAACGGCGCCCGCGACCTGGGCGTGGAATTGGACGAACACATCCGGTTCGTGGCGGAAGCGCTGAAGCCGGTGGCACACCAGCTGGGAGTGAACCCGTGAGGAATGAACAGGTCCCCGATCGCAACATCGCGATGGAGCTCGTGCGGACTACCGAGGCCGCGGCGCTCGCCGCCGCCCGCTGGGTAGGCCGCGGCGATAAGAACGCCGCCGATGGCGCCGCCGTCGCCGCCATGCGCATGATGCTCGACACCGTGGATATGGACGGCGTCGTGGTCATCGGCGAAGGCGAGAAGGACGAAGCCCCGATGCTCTTCAACGGCGAACGCGTCGGGAACGGCCGCGGCCCCCAGGTCGATGTCGCCGTCGATCCGCTGGAAGGCACGCGGCTCACCGCCATGGGCCGGCCGGGCGCGGTCGCCGTCATCGCCTGTTCGCCCAGGGGCACGCTCTACAACCCTCACGACATCTTCTACATGGAGAAGATCGCGGTCGGCCCGGCGGCCCGCGGCATGATCGACCTGAACGCGCCGGTCGCCTGGAACATCGCCCAGGTGGCGAAGGCCAAGGGCATCGCCGTGGAGGAAGTGACCGTCATCATCCTCGACCGCGACCGGAATACCGAGATCGCCGACCAGGTGCGCGCCGCCGGGGCGCGGATCAAGTTCATCACCGATGGCGATGCCCCGGCCGCCGTCTCGACCGCCATCGCGGGCTCCGGGGTCGACATGATGCTCGGCATCGGCGGCTCGCCCGAGGGCGTGATCGCCGCCGTCGCCCTGAAATGCGTCGGCGGCGACTTCCAGGGCCGCCTGTGGCCCCGCAACGATGATGACCGCGAACTGGCGGCGAGGCGGGGCCTCGATATCAACCAGGTGCTCACCCTCGAAGACCTGGTCCGCGGCGACGACTGCATGTTCGCGGCAAGTGGCGTGACCACCGGCGAGATGCTCCAGGGAGTCCAGTACGTGGCCGGCGGCGCGATCAGCGAGTCGCTCGTCATGCGGTCCCGTTCCGGCACCATCCGGCGCATTCGGACCGAACACCACTGGCGCAAGCTCCAGGGCATCAACGCGACCGTGAACTGAGATGCCGCGGGCAGAGCTGGCGTTCCTCCACGACGGGCCCGCCGATGCGCGGGTCTGCCTGGTGCTGGCGCACGGGGCGGGCGCGCCGATGGACTCCCCGTTCATGAGCTGGTGGGCCGCCTCCCTGGGCGCCCGCGACATTCATGTGGTCCGTTTCGAGTTCCCCTATATGCGGCAACGTCGCGCGGATGGCCGGAGGCGGCCACCGGACCGTGAGTACGTGCTGCTCCAGACCTGGCGCGAGGTAGCTGCGCGCTGGCCCGGGGCGGCCATCGGGGGCAAATCAATGGGCGGCCGTGCCGCCAGCATGGTCGCCGATGAGGTGGGAGCGGCCGCCCTGGTGTGCCTGGGCTACCCCTTCCACCCGCCCGGGAAGCCGGAATCGCCGCGCATCGGCCACCTCGCCGGGCTCACAGTCCCGGCGCTGTTCGTGCAGGGCGCCAACGACTCCTTCGGACGGCGGGACGAAGTGGCCGGCTACCGGCTGGCGCCGGGGATCCGGTTCGCCTGGGTCGAAGGCGGCAACCACGACCTCGTGCAGCGGGGCACGCCACCAGAAGACACGTGGGGGACCGTGGTCGACGTGGTCGCCGGGTTCCTGGCGGCGGAAGGCGGTACCGCGCGTTAGCGCGGGGCATGGCAGACTGGTGACGGTGAACGGGACGAAGCTGGTGTTCATCCTGGTGGGCGGGGCGCTGGCGACGGTGCTCATCTTCCAGGCGCTGAACCAGTTCACGTAAGTCTCGCCGCGGGGGGTGCGCCTTCAAAAGTTACACACCGTTTACACGCCGCTCCCACGCCCCGGGCCGCAATTCGTTGACCCTACTTCTACGCGGTTCCTACACTGCCGACTGATGAGGAGAAAATTCATGGAGCGAATTCCGATCCGGCGGCTGGCGCTCGTTGCAGTGCTCGGCGCCCTGACCCTTATCCCGGCGGCCGCTGCCAGCGCTGGCAGCATCGCGGACAACCGGCAGGAGCTGACCGTGGGCCGAGGCTTCGATCACGTCGCCGTCCTCCCCGCCCTGCTCCCCAACAGCAAGGAGAACACGAGCTCGATCGCCCAGAACAATGGCACCGCCCCCGCGACCATTGTGATGGACATCTACACGCCCCAGGGCGTGCAGATCCCGTCGGCCACGGTGGTGTATGCCAATGTGCCCCCCGGCGGTACGCGCGTGTTCGCCCAGGCCATCAACACCGGCCTCACGCCCGGCTTCCGGGGCGTCGGCGTGATCTCCAGCGACCAGCCGATTAACGCGCTCCTGGTCCGCGACATCACCTCGGCGACCTACGCCAAGAGCTACTCCATCCACAACGCCTACCCCACCGGCGGCACCAAGGTCACCCTGCCCTACGTCGCCAACGCCCTCTCGGCGACCTACAACACCCGCTTCGCGATCGCCAACACCGGCACCTCCGAAGCCTGCGTCACCATCCAGTACGTCTTCCCCGGTGGCGCCAAGCCCCCGGTGGTCGATGCAGGCTCGGGCTCGGCTGCGTGCTCGGGCGGCGGCTACCGCATCCCGGTGGGCGGCCAGATTAGCTTCGCGCCCACCGCCGTCGATGGCGCCATCCCGATGCCGGCCAGCACGGCCAACTCGATCATGGCGGCCACGCTCACCACGACGAGCTCGACCATCACCGTCGGCGTCGATGCCTACCTGAGCGGCGGGCTCCGCAAGCTTGCCTCGTACGATGGCTTCGTGGTCGAGGGTGGCACCAGCGACCTCGGCACCACCATCGCCATGCCGCTGGCCATCAAGCTCGATGGCTTCTACACGCAATACCTGCTTTCGAACCCCAACAACACCGCCGCCACGGCCACCATCAACTACGCGGGCAACACCGGGAACTACAGCGTGACGCTCAACATCCCGGCGAACGGCACGGCCAGCCACAGCGTGTACGAAGCGACTGGCGGCATCCCCGAAGGCTTCGTCGGCGCCGCCACCATCACCAGCGACCAGCCGCTCGCCGCCGTGCTCTTCCGCTCGAAGATGACCTCGGCCGGCAGCTTCGTCGATACCGACCTCTACACCGCCGTCAATGGCGTGCCGACCTCCCGCGCGACCACGACGGCGAAGTTCCCCATCATCTTCCGCCGTGCCTACAAGACCGGCAGCTTCAGCGGCTACAACACCTGGGTGAGCGTGAGCGTGGCGAACGGCGGCACCGCCAACGTCACCATCACGGCCATCAACGACACCTCGAACTCCGCCCCGGGCTGCAACGCCCCGGCGACCTACACCACGACGAAGACCATCACCGGCTCGTTCATCTTCTACCAGAACGCCGACGCGGATAACGGCTTCGGCCAGAACCCGGGCTGCTTCTGGGGTGGCATGACGATCACCAGCGACCAGCCGATCATCGCCATCGCCAACGCCACGAACGACCTTAACGAGGGCGATAACGACGGTCTCTACAACGCGTTCAGCAACTAGGCTGCGCGCCTGCCCCATCGCGAAAGGCGTCCGCCCCGGCGGGCGCCTTTCTTCTTGCTCCCAGGCTGGCACGGTCGGGAGGTCCGCATAGGATCAGGGGATGTCGATCGCCTTCGGCAGCATCGTTGCGTTCTTCTTCCGCGGCGTGAACCTCGTGGTCGCGCTGGTCCTCGTGCTCTTCTGCACGAACCAGATGGAGGCCAGCAGCTACGGCACGTTCGTGGTCGGCCTCACGATCGTGGGCCTTGTCAACGCCGTCACGGGCGGATTGACGGCCGCCACGGCCTACCAGGTGGCCAACCAGAAGCGCCCGGCGCCAACCGCCCTGCTGAATGGGAGCGCGCTGAGCGTCTCGCTCGGAGCCGCCGCGATCGGCGCGGGGGTCGTCGCAGGGCAGGTCGCCGCCGGTGACGCAAGCCGCGAATCCCTTGCCATCGGCGCGGCGTGCGCCGCCGTCATCTGCAACAGCGTCGTCGCGGGGAGCTTCCTCGGCCGTGAATCGCTCGTCCGCTACAACCTCGCCCTTGTTTGCCCGCCGTTGTTCGCGCTCGTCGCAATCGCCATCGCGTTTCTCGCGGGCGGGGACAAGAGCCCGGCGGTGGCGCTGGAGATGTACGCCCTCGGACAATGGCTCGCCGTGGCCACCATGCTCGCAACCGGCGGGTTCGCGCTCCGCGGAGCGGTCCACTTCGAACCGGGACTGGTGGCGGCCATCGGCCGCTTTGCCCTGGTCGCGGGGATCGCCAGCGGGATCTCCTATCTGAACTACCGCGCCGACCTCTTCCTGGTCCGCCACTTCGAAGGAGCCGCGGGGGTTGCGGTGTACTCAATCGCCGTGAACATCGCTGAGTCGGTGTGGCAGGTCAGCGGCTCGCTCGCGCTGGCGGCCTATGCCCGGGTCGGTTCGCTCGGCCGTTCCGAGGCCGTGGCGCTCACCACCCGGGTGATGCGGCACACCGTGTTGCTCCTGGGGATCATCTGCACCGGGCTCTTCCTCATCGCCGGGCTGGTCGAGTCCGTCTTCCCGGCCGGGTACGAAGGAATGGCATCCGCCCTCCGCTTCATCTTGCCCGGGGTGCTGCTGTACGGCCTCGCCCAGTCGTTCTCGGGTTTCTACACCTATCAGCGGGGCATGCCGTGGGTCTCCTCGGTCGTGGCGGGAAGCGGCCTGGTCATCG
>JBBIVC010000076.1:0-8859 GCA_037439905.1 Thermoflexus sp. | reverse complement strand
CCTCCGGCCACCACGGACGATTGTAGTGCAGAACGCCGATCAAAGCCGCCTCCGCCTCGATGCGCCACAAGCGGTCGCCATCCATGATAAGAATGCGCCGGGCTGCCTCCGGGTTGCCCAGTTGCGTGAACTTCCGGCGCACTGCCTCCTGTAACCGCTTGAGCGAGTCCCTGTATCGCCAGCACGCCTGCCGTCTGGCGGTATCTCCGCGCCGAGCATAAAACTCCTCGAGACAGCGCAGGCCGCGCTGCTCGATCTCGATGCTCAGTTCCACGTCCATGAGCGAGCCGGGGTGCTGCCGGAGATGGCCTCCCAGTCTCGTGACGGCCTGATAGAGCGCCGCCGCAACAACCGGCTGCCGCTGCCGCTCCCGGTTGAGCGCGTCGAGTTCCGCCGCCAGCCCCCCTGCAAGCATCCGGTTCTGCGCCAGCATCAGCTCCAGCGCGATGTTGGCGTGGGCCAGGCGCCCCGCCGCGTTCATCCGCGGCCCGATGGCAAACCCCAGCGTCTCGGCAGTGAACCGCTCGGGAGCGACTCCCGATACCTTCGCCAGCGCCTCGAGCCCGGGGCGCAGCCCGCGCTGCATCTGCGCAAGCCCTTCGGTCACGATTTTCCGGTTCTCATCGAACAGCGGGGCGACATCGACCACGGTCCCCAGCGCCGCCAGGTCGACGAACGCGCTGTCATCGAGGGGGCGTCCGCAGGCTTCGTACAGCACCTGCAGGAACCGGTAGGCCACGCCCACGGCGGCGAGCTCATCGAACGGATAGGGCGAATCGATCCGTTTCGGATTGACCGCGGCGAGCGCGGGTGGGAGCACATCCGGCACCGTGTGGTGGTCGAGGATGATGACGTCCATCCCCAGCTCGTTCGCCAGGGCCACTTCCGCCACCGATGAGATGCCGCAGTCGGCGGTCACGAGCAGGTGGCAACCCTCCTCGCGCAACCTCCGCACAGCCCCGAAGTTCAGCCCGTACCCCTCGGCAAAGCGGTCCGGGATGTAGGTAAGACAGCGGGCGCCCAGCGGTACGAGCCCTTCGTGGAGCACGGCGACCGAGGTCACGCCATCCACATCGAAGTCACCGAACAGCGCGATGGTCTCGTGCTCGGCGACCGCTTTCCCCACCCGCTCGATGGCCTCGCGCATGCCGGGCAGCTGCAGCGGGTCGTAGTCGCGCATCAGGTGTGGTTTGTAGAAGACGTCGGCATGCGCCCGCGTGGTGATGCCGCGCGCGGCGAGCACGGTCGCCACGATCGGAGGGAAGTTAGGGATGCCTTTCTGGTGGGCGTACGGGTCGCGGAGACGCCAGCGTGGCTTGGGCAGCCCCACCACCTGCGTCATGGCGCTGGCCTGTACTTGCGGAAGATCAGGCTGGCGTTGTGGCCCCCGAAGCCGAGCGAGTTCGTCATCACCGCTTCGAGCTGGGCCGATCGCGCCGCGTTGGGCACGTAGTCCAGGTCGCACTCCGGGTCGGGCGTCTCGTAGTTCGCCGTTGGCGGGATCACCTGGTGCTGGAGCGCCAGCACGCAGATCCCGGCCTCGACGGCGCCGGCCGCCCCGAGGAGATGCCCGGTCATCGACTTGGTCGAGCTCACCGGGAGCTCATAGGCGTACTCTCCGAACACCTTCTTGATCGCGAGGGTCTCCAGCTTGTCGTTCATCGGCGTCGAGGTCCCGTGCGCGTTCATGTAGTCGATGTCGTCGGCCTGGAGCCCGGCCTCGGCCAGCGCCTTCTGCATCGCGCGGACCGCGCCCGACCCGTCCTCGGCCGGCTGGGTGATGTGGAACGCATCGCTCGTGGCACCATAGCCGGCCAGCTCGGCAAGTATTGTCGCGCCGCGGCGTAGCGCATGTTCCTCGGATTCGAGGACCAGGAGCCCGGCGCCCTCGGCCATCACGAACCCGTCGCGCGTCTTGTCGAACGGGCGCGAGGCCCGGGCCGGGTCGTCGTTCCGGGTGGTGAGGGCCTTCGCCGCCGAGAACCCGGCCATGCAAATCGGCGTGATCGCCGCCTCGGTGCCCCCCGCGAGCGCGATGTCGGCGTCGCCCCGGCGGATGATGTTCGCGGCCTCGCCGATGCTATCGGCGCCGCTCGCGCAGGCGCTGATCAGCGCGTAGTTCACGCCTTTCGCCCCGAGCTTGATGCTCAGCTGACCGCTCGTCATGTCCGAGAGCATCATCGGCATCAGGAACGGGCTCACGCGGGCCGGTCCCTTCGCCAGGAGCGTGTCGTACTCAGCCATCAACGTCGTGATCCCGCCGATGGCGGTGCCGACGATGACGGCCATGTTCGTCCCGTTCTCCGAGGGATCGTAACGGGCCTGCTTTAATGCCTCGTCGGCCGCCACGAACGCGAACTGGGTTACCCGGTCGGCCCGGCGGGCCTCCTTGCGGTCCATGTACTTCGCAGGGTCGAAGTCCGGGACCTCCCCCGCGACCTGCGACTCATACGCGGAGGGGTCGAACAACGTGATCCGCCGGATGCCCGGCCGGCCCTGGACCAGCTCGGTCCAGTTATCGCAGGCGTTATGTCCAAGGGCGGTAATCATGCCGACCCCGGTGACAACCACGCGGCGGCCGGCGGGAGACGTGTTCATGGTCACGGCTGGGCTGAAGTGTACATCACGGGGCCGCTACATCCTTGACTACCCCGGGCAGCCGCGCGGCGATTTCCCCGGCCAACAGCCCCGCGTCGCCGTACTCCGTTCGCAGCGCCTCTCCCGCCGCGCCGTGGAGGTACACGCCCAGGCAGGCGGCCGCGAACGGCTCCAGGCCCTGCGCCAGGTATCCGCCAATCATCCCCGAAAGCACGTCACCGCTCCCCGCCGTCGCCAGCAGCGGATTTGCGAACGGGCTGAGCGACGCGCGTCCATCCGGGGCGGCGACGACCGAGTGCGCGCCCTTCAGCACCACGACACACCCAAAGCGAGCGGCGCACTCCTTCGCCACGTCCAGCCGCCGGCCCTGGACGTCCGCCACCGTCGTCTTCATCAGCCTCGCCATCTCGCCGGGGTGAGGCGTGAGCACGACGTTAGCCGGGACGCGCCCCGGACCATCGTCGAGCGTCGCGAGCGCGTTCAGCGCGTCGGCGTCAATCACCGTGCCGAGGGCCGCATTGGCGAGGTCGGGCAGAGCTGCCCAGGTCAGGGCCCGCGTTGATTCGGTGTTGCCCAGCCCCGGCCCGAACACCACGGCGCTGTACTCGCTCCACGTGGCCCGCAGGCCGGGGGCGGTCAGCTCGCTCAGTTCCCCGTCGGGCCCGGCCGGCTGTGGCAACCAGGTCGCCTCGGCGATGCCCGGTGCGATGGAAGCGACGATATCCCCGGGACAGGCGATGGTGACCAGTCCCGCCCCGGCACGGTAGGCCGCGGTGGCCGCGAGCTGTACCGCCCCGCGGTAGCGCGCACTGCCGCCAACCACCAGCACCTTGCCGAAGGTCCCCTTGTTCGCATCCTCCGGCCGCGCCGGCAGGTGGGAACGCACCCACCGCGTGGTGAGCAGCTCGAGCGAAACCGCCTCCATCGCGGACCGGGGGATCCCGATGTCGATCACCTGCACCCGGCCGAGGTGGCTGCTCGCCGGGGCCTGGTACATGCCGACCTTGGGCAGGCCGAACGTCACCGTCATGTCGGGCGTTACGGTCCGGGGGTCGACCGCGCCGGTATCGGCGTCCATGCCCGTGGGGATATCCACCGCAACGAGTTTCGGCGGCTGGAAACCGCGCCGCGCTTCGCCGAGCTTCTCGAGTGCGATGGCGATGGGCTCCCCGGCCTCAAGCGGACGTACCTGGCCGATCCCCAGCAGCGCATCGATGACCAGGTCGGCGGATGCGAGGATGCCATCGAGTTGCGTGAGTCCGGGGTCGCCGCTGCCATCCATGATGGGGATCTCGCGCTGGCGCAGCTCCTCCAGGCGCTCCTCGACGCGGTGGCCCCGGGGCAGATAGACCAGCACCTCCGCACCCCAGTCGTAAAGGTGCCGGGCGGCAACCAGCCCATCCCCGCCGTTGTTCCCCGGCCCCGCCAGGACGACGATCCGGCGGCCTTCGAGGGTCCCCAGGAGCATCCACGCCTCCTGGGCGACTGCCAGGCCCGCTTCCTCCATGAGCTGGGCTTCCGAACTGCCGGCCGCGATCGCCGCAGCCTCCAGCTCGCGCATCTGCGCCGCCGTCACGAGCTTCATCGCAGCCCCTTCTCGCGGATCAGCCGCAGCGCGTTCTCGCCACGGCGCGGCGTGTCTTCGATTTCGGTCAGCTCGCGCTCGCCGACGACCGAAGCCATCGCGAAGTCGCGCGAGTGGGTCATCGAGATCTCCAGGCCCCGCAGCTTGATGTCCTCGGCCCGCCTGGCCCCCCGGCCGTAGAGGAATACCAGCGGCTTCCCGCGACGGTTCGGCAGCACCTCGATGTCCTTCCAGCCGACGCCGCGGACACCGGTCCCCAGCGCCTTCATCACCGCCTCCTTGGCGGCGAACCGTGCTGCCAGCTCGGGGATGCGCCCGCGGCAGTGGGCGATCTCGTCCGGGGTGTACACGCGATTCAGAAAGCGGTCGCCGTGCCGCGCGATGACGTCCGCGACCCGGTCGATTTCGACAATGTCGATGCCATGGGCAAACTTGCTCGCCATAGAGGCCCGATCCTACGCGACCGGCCGCGTTTGCGCGTCCGGCCCGGAGGCCGCGGCCGCTGGTCTTAGTTGTAGCCTTCCCACTCCAGGCACTGGATGAGCACCTTGCCCGTCCAGCCGCTATCGAGGATGCGGTCGAGGCTCCGGTCCCGGCCTTTCAACTGGTGCTCGTCCCGGAACCTCCGGAGTTCGTCCGCGGTCATTGCCCCGAGGTAGTCGAGCCAGCCGTTGTCGGTGCGCCGCATGCGCGGGTCGTCGTTGAACGAGCTTGCGGGCCATTTGGTCTCGAGCTGCCAGTTCTTGTCGGTGAAAGACGTTCCGGTGAGGTGTGCAAAGGTTGCCATGCCCTCACTTTGCGACACGATCGCGACAGCTCCTGTCCATTCCTCCTTTCCTCTTTCCTCTTTCCTCTTTCCTCTTATCCTCCTCTCATGCCAGCCAAACTCATCGATGGCTCCGCCATCGCCGCCGAGATCCGGGCCGAGGTGGCTCGCGACGCCGCGCGGTTGCGCGCAAAAGGCGTCACCCCGGGCCTGGCCGCCATCATTGTCGGCGATAACGCCGCCTCCATCAGCTATGTCTCAATGAAGACGAAGGCCTGCGAGGAGGCGGGGATCTTCTCCGAGACCTTCCGCCTGCCCGGGTCCGCCACGCAGCAGGAGGTGGTGGAGCTCATCCGGCGAATCAACGCCGATGAACGCTTCCATGCCATCCTCCCGCAGCTCCCCCTGCCCCCGCACATCGATGAGCTGGCCGTCATCGACGCCATGGACCCCGCCAAGGACGCCGACGGGCTCCACCCCCAGAACCTGGGGCGGCTCCTGCGCGGAGAACTGACCGGCGCGATCCCCTGCACCCCTCACGGGGTGGTCGAGCTCCTCCTGCGCAGCGGCAATGACCCGGCTGGCAAGCACGTGGTGGTCGTGGGGCGAAGCACGCTGGTGGGGCGCCCGCTCGCTGTTCTGCTCTCCAACAAAGCCAGGGGCGGCAACGCCACGGTCACGATTTGTCACACCGCCACGCCGGATCTCTCGGCCCACACCCGCCAGGCGGACATCGTGGTCGTGGCCGCCGGCCGCGCCCGGACCCTCACCAGGGAGATGGTGAAGCCCGGCGCGGTGGTCATCGATGTCGGGGTGAACCGCGTCGATGCCCCCGATCGTCCCGGCGGGTACCGCCTCGTCGGCGATGCCGCGCTCGACGTGCGCGAGGTGGCGTCGTTTGTGACGCCGTACACCGGCGGAGTCGGCCCGATGACGGTCGCCATGCTTTTGGTGAACACGGTCAGGGCGGCCGAGCGTCAGATCACGTAGCGGCGGGGTCGACCAGTTCGAGCCCACCGATGCGGCAGGGCCTGCCTGACCCGGCCATTGGCAGGGCTGCGGTTCTTCAGAAAATCGACGATGCAATCCGTGTCAGAGAAGACTACCGCCATCGAGCCCGCGACTCCCCTATCCGTTCACGCACGCGTTCCGCCTCTTCCTCCCCCCATGCTCCCTCCAGCTCCCGGAGCCGGTTCCACCGCTCTTCTGAAGACTCCACCAGGTGTGCCGCCAGAAAGACCTCCAGCGCCTCATCGATGAGGCGCGAATAGCCCTTCTCGCCCCTCCGGGCGGCGAGCTCGCGCAGCATGCGCAGCTTCCGGTCGTCGATTTCGATGGTCGTCCGCATGGGACCATCATCCATGCATGCACATGCATGTCAACACTCGCGCTCCGCCTCCGGCCATGCGATCATGGTCTCATGCAAGACCTCCTCGCTCGCGCCAACGAGCTCTCCCGCCGTATCTCCGATTTCCTGGTGCGACTTTGACCTCGCCCACGATGAAGAGCGCCTCGCACAGCTAGAAGAACAGTCCACCGCCCCGGGCTTCTGGGATGACCCCGAGGCCGCCCGCGCGCGGATGCAGGAGCTGGCCGCCATCCGCGACCGTGTGCAAACCTGGCGCGGCCTCGAGCGCCGCGTCCGCGATGCCGCTGAGCTCATCGAGCTGGCTATCGCCGAAGGCGACGAATCCGCCGCTCAATCCGCCGGGGCCGACCTGGCAGCAGCCGAAAAGCAGCTTGAAGCGCTTGAATTCCAGCTCCAGCTTTCCGGGCCTTACGACCAGCGCAACGCCATCCTCGCCGTCCACGCCGGGGCTGGCGGGACCGACTCGCAGGATTGGGCCGACATGCTGCTCCGCATGTACCTCCGGTGGGCCGAACGTCACGGCTATACCACCGACATCCTCGATATCACCGAGGGCGAGGAAGCCGGGATCAAGAGCGCCACGGTAGAAATCAAGGGCCCCTATGCCTTCGGCTATCTCAAGAGCGAGCGGGGCGTCCACCGCCTCGTGCGGCAGTCGCCGTTCAACGCCGCAGCCACCCGCCAGACCAGTTTCGCGAAGGTCGAGGTCATGCCCGAGGTCGACGAGGTCGGCGAAGTCGAGATCAACCCCGATGACCTCCGCATCGATGTCTACCGCTCCAGCGGCGCGGGCGGCCAGAACGTCCAAAAGAACTCCACCGCCGTCCGCATCACCCACCTCCCCACGGGCATCGTCGTCACCTGCCAGAACGAGCGTTCCCAGGGCCGCAATCGCGAGAGCGCCATGAAAGTGCTCGAAGCTCGCCTCCTCCAAATCGAGCTCAACCGCCAGGAGGAGGAAAAGGCCCGGTTAAAGGGCCAACACGTCGATGTCTCCTTTGGCAGTCAGATCCGGAACTACGTGCTCCATCCTTATAAGATGGTCAAGGACGTGCGCACCGGCTTCGAGACCAGCGACACCACCGCGGTGCTCGATGGCGAAATCGATGACTTCATCGCCGCGTACCTGAAGTCCCGGGTGGGCGAGGAAGAGGCATGATCCCCAGGCTGGCCGTTCCCCTCTTCGCTGCCGTCCTCGCGTCCCTCGCCATCGTCGCTTCCCCTGGCACGGCCTCCGCCCAGGCCGTCATCGAATCCTCCTCCGTGGTCAACGGCTACCCGAAGACGCTGACTTTCAAGGTGACAGCCCGGGCCGATTCGGACATCACCGACGTGACCCTGGAGTACGCGATCAAAGGCCGGGGCACGACCGCCCTGGGCAATCCGAAGGAGCTTACTCCCGCCCGCAATCTCTCCGCCGAGGTTGAGCTCCAGGTCAACTCCGGCCAGTCCTATATCCCCGTCGGCTCCGAATTCACCTTCCGCTGGAAAATCACCACCGCCGGCGGCCAGGTGTTCACCGGTCCCGATCAGCAGTTCCTGTTTCTCCCGCCGGACAGGGATTGGAAGAACGTCTCGAACGACTTCATGACCGTGTATTACCACGGAGACCGCGAGTCCCTCGCGCAGGCCTACCTGAAGGCTGGCCAGGAAACGTACGACCGTATCGGCAAGCAGCTGTACAACGTCACCCTCACCACCCTCCCGGTGAAGGTCATCCTCTTCGCAAACGAACAGGAGAGCGATCTCGCCCGGCCCGGCACCGGTGGCCGCTTCGATGCTGCCGTGACCACCTGCGGCACCAAGGTCACGAACGACATCCTCCTCCTCATCCCCGTTGCCTGCGGAAGCACCGACCGGACCGACACCCTCCGCCACGAACTCGGCCACATCCTGAACGAAACAGCGGGCGAGGGCGCACTCGGAAAATTGCCCGCCTGGCTCGATGAAGGCGCTGCTGTCTATGCCCAGACGTCCCCGGGCGACTACGAGGCGGCCTTCGAGGCTGCCGTTCGCTCCAACCGCCTCATCTCATTCAACCAGATGGGCAACCCCGCAACCACCGCCAGCCAGGTTGGCGTGTTCTACGGCCAGGCGTACTTCATGGTGAAGTACCTCATCGATACCGCCGGCGAGCAGAAGTTCGGCGAGCTCATGGCGACCATCAAGCGTGGCTCGCGCTTCGACGACGCGCTCAACCGCGTCTACGGGTTTGCGAGTCTCTCGGCCTTCGAGGACGCATTCCGCGCATCCCTCAACCTCGCCCCGGCATCGAACCCAACCGCCGCGCCCACAACCCCTCCCCGCCAGTCGCCGGCGACGCCGGCCCCGACCCGCGCGCCCTCGGCGCAGGTGACGCCCGCGGAGGACGACGGCCGCAACCTGGGCCGGGGGACCTTCATCATCTTTGGCGTTGCCGTGCTGTTCGCCCTGGCCGCCGTGTTCTCCTACCTCGTGGCGCTGATGGCGGCCAATTCCCGCCTCCATGCAGCCCGCCGTTCGTCCCCGCCTCCACCACCCCCGGACGACGACTGGCGGCCT
>JBBIVC010000075.1:2974-8965 GCA_037439905.1 Thermoflexus sp. | reverse complement strand
CACGGAATACGCGGAGCTCATCTACAACGGGCTCTGGTTCAGTGCCCACCACCAGGACATCGCCGCCTACGTGGCCAGCACTCAGCGCCACGTCACGGGCACGGTACGCGTCAAACTCCACCGGGGACAGGCGACGGTGACCGGGCGCAAGGCCCCCCGCTCGCTATACGACCGCGGACTCGCGACCTATGATCGCGGCGACACCTACGACCAATCGGCTGCCGTCGGCTTTATCAACATCTGGGGCCTCCAAACGCGCACCCAGGCCCGGGTTCAGCTGCTCGGGGAGCTTCCCGAAGCGCTGAAAATCGCCATGCCGCAGCACGAGTAAGACGCATCGAGGGGGATTCCATGCCGGCAGTGACGGAGTCAGCACCGATCGTGAGGTATGAAGGTTCGAGCCCCGGAAGCGAAATCTGGGGCTACACCCAGGCGAATTTCCTCGTCCTGGTGCCCGGGCGCCACGCGAAGGAGTCAGCAGTCCTCCTGAACGAGCCAGCGGGCCGCTTCCTGGCGACGGAGCTCGGGCTCGAGGACTCGACCGAGACTCGCGAGGCGCTGGCGCGCCTGGTGGGCGAGGCCTGGTACCCGCTCGCCATCGAGCGCGGACGCGATGTCGAATCGATTGTCACGGTTTCCCGCGCGTTTCTCGATGAGCACCCGGAAATCGTCGAGTCGGTCCGGAAGGCGCTTGGTTGACGATGGACGACTGGTGGCGCGAGGCCGTCGTCTACCAGATTTATCCGCGCAGCTTCCAGGATAGCAACGGCGATGGCGTCGGCGACCTGGAAGGCATCATCTCTCGCCTCGACTACCTGAACGATGGCACCCCGCGCTCGCTGGGCATCGACGCAATCTGGCTCTCGCCCACCTTCCCCTCGCCCATGGCCGACTTCGGCTATGACGTCTCGGATTATGAGGGCGTCCACCCCGAGTACGGGACGCTGGAAACCATGGACCGGCTCATCGCCGAATGCCACCGCCGGGGCATCCGGGTCCTGCTGGACTGGGTTCCGAACCACACGTCCGACCAGCACCCATGGTTCGTCGAATCGCGTTCCTCACGCGACAATCCACGGCGCGACTGGTACATCTGGCGCGACCCGAAGCCCGATGGCTCGCTCCCAAACAACTGGCTGAGTGTATTCGGCGGACCCGCCTGGACGCTCGACGAGCGCACCGGGCAGTACTACCTGCATTCCTTCCTGAAGGAACAGCCCGACCTCAACTGGCGCAACCCGGCGGTTGAGGCTGCCATGCTCGATACGCTCCGCTTCTGGTTCGAGCGGGGTGTTGATGGGTTTCGTATCGATGTCATGGGCATGATCATCAAGCACCCGGACCTCGCCGATAACCCCCTGAACGGCGACTGGATGCCGGGCGACCGGGAACGCAGCAGCCAGCTGTGGCAGAACAACCGCAACTACCCCGAAGTGTACGAGGCGGTCAAACGCATCCGTGCCGTGTTCGATGAGTACCCCGGGCGGGTGGGCGTGGGCGAGGTGTTCGGCACCGCCGAGGAAGTCGCGCGCTACTACGGAGACGAAGAGGGCGATGGCCTCCACCTTGCCTTCAACTTCCAGTTCATCCACGAAGGCGAGCATGGCCTCACCGCATGGGATGCGGACGCCCTGCGGCGGATCGTGAACGCGGCGGAGGCTTCGTTGCCGCCAGGCGCCCAGCCCTGCTTCGCGCTCGGCAACCACGACCGCCCACGATTCATCTCCAGGCACAATGCCGATGGTCGCGGCCGGGAGCGCGCTCGCGCGGCGGCCATCCTTCTGTTTGGCTTGAGGAACACCCCCTTCATCTACTACGGCGAGGAGATCGGGATGGAGGACGTGGACATTCCCGAGCACCGCCTTCGCGACCCCGCCCGGATACGCACCATCGGGCGGGACCCGGAGCGAACCCCCATGCAATGGGATGCCTCCCCCGGCCGGGGCTTCTCAACCGCGGAACCGTGGCTCCCGTATGGCGATCCCTCCTGCAACGTCGCCACCCAGGACGGGGACCCGGACTCGCTCCTGTCCCTGTATCGCAGGGCCATCTGGCTCCGGCGGACTACGCCCGCGCTGTTGAAAGGTTCGTACCGGGAACTGCCCGCGCCGGCCGGGGTCTTCGCGTGGGCACGGACGCTGCCGGGGGAACGCCCGGTGGCGGTGGCGGTCAACACATCGACAGCACCGCGCGAGGTGAGCCTGCCGGGCGGCGGGACCGTGATCCTCGCGACCGATCGCGCGATGGAGGGCAACCGCCTTGATCGGACCCTGGTGTTGCCGCCGCTGGCGGCCGCCATGGTCCAGGCGCCCCCGGGCTGAGGCGCAGTCTCCCGCAGGATTGGTATGCTTCCGGGATGAGCAATCAGCGCCGTGTGCCGCTCGATGAGCGCGGCCTTCCCGTGCGGCGGGAAGACGCCGAAGCTGAACCGGCGCCACCTGCCGAGTGCGCATGCCCTCGTCTCGACCCCGGCGACTGGGATGCGGTGGAGAGCGACTGGTCCGACATCGCCTTCGTGAAGACCTCGGTATCGGCGGTGCTGGGCGTGCCGGTCGGGTTCGATGCGGCGCGGGACGCCCTGCGCAAGAAAGCGGGCCGCGTGGGCGCCACCATCCCGGACGATGCCATGCTGCTCATCGGTGCTGGCAAGTTCCGGCGACCCGTGTTGCTCGAGGTCGAGGATGTCCCTGCTGGCGCCAGGGAGATTGAGCGCCCAGGGGGATTCGTCTACACCCGCCTTCTTCCCGCCCCCTGGGGGGAACTGCCAAAGGTCGCTCAGCGTGTGCGCAAGGAGGCCGCCGGGCGGTACGGGCGCGAGCCGGATGACTTCTGGGTCTGGTACCTCACCTGCCGGGAGTGCTCGCGCGAGCGCAACTTCGAGACGCTCCTCGTAGCGCACTATCGCCACGCATGAGCGCGGCAAGCCAGGTCGAGGTCTTCCTCTGGGCGCTGCTCGCGCTGGGCCTCGGCGCGGTCGTGGGGCTCGAACGCGAAGCTCGCGGGCACGAGGCCGGGCTCCGAACCAACGCGCTTGTTTGTTGTGGCGCCGCGATTTTCGGGCTCATTAGCAACGAGCTGGGCGACACGCGCATCGCCGCGAACATCGTCCAGGGTATCGGTTTCCTCGGCGCCGGCCTGGTCATTCAGCGGGGACATGTGGTTCGCGGGGTCACCTCAGCAGCCACGATCTGGGTGTTGGCCGCAGTCGGGCTCCTGGTCGCGAACAAGTTGTGGCTGACAGCGGTCCTGAGCACGGCCGTGGTGGTGGTCCTGCTGGAGCTGGCGCCATTCTCTGACCGGGTCCTGCGCTGGTCCCGGGCAAGGGAGGCGGCCCGGCGAGCTGGCGCAACGCCAACGAAGCGCGGCGACAGCGGCGAGGTGTGAGGCTGGCTGCGTGACGCCGCCCGGCCCGGTCAAGTAGGATGTTGAACCTGATGCATCGCGCGCGACTGCCCCTCATCCTTACCCCGCCCCGCGGCGAGTAGCCGGCGGGGCGTTCCCCACGGCTCGTGATGAGGCGAGCGACCCCCTTTCCCGAGTCTGATCCCGTGAGGTGAGTGATCGTGACGGATCGTTACGACCCGCATGTTATTGAGCCGAAGTGGCGCCAGCGCTGGCACGACGACCGCCTGTATGCCGCCCGCGACGACGACCCGCGCCCCAAGTGGTACGCGCTCACGATGTTCCCCTACCCCTCCGGCGACCTGCACACCGGCCACTGGTACGCGATGGCGCCTTCCGATGCGGCGGCGCGCTACCGCCGGATGCGCGGCTACAACGTGCTCTTCCCGATGGGCTTCGATGCGTTTGGGCTCCCCGCCGAAAACGCGGCGATCAAACGAGGCATCGACCCGGGCGAGTGGACCTACGCCAACATCGAGCGCATGCGCGGCCAGCTGCGGCTCATGGGCGCCGGTTTCGACTGGGACCGCGAGGTCGTGACGAGCGACCCCGAATACTACCGCTGGACCCAGTGGTGGTTCCTGCAGCTCTACAAGCGCGGGCTCGCCTATCGCGCCGAGGCCGCAGCCAACTGGTGCCCCGGTTGCCAGACCGTGCTCGCCAACGAACAGGTCGTGGATGGGCGGTGCGAACGCTCCGACGACATCGTCGAGCGACGCTTCCTGACGCAGTGGTTCTTCCGCATCACCGCCTATGCCGAAGAACTTCTGAAGTTCGAGGGCATCGACTGGCCGGAGCGCATCCGGACGATGCAGACGAACTGGATCGGGCGCTCGGAAGGCGCCACCCTGCAGTTCCGTGTCGATGTCGCCGGCGTGGATGACACGATCACGGTGTTCACCACGCGCCCTGATACCGTCTACGGCGCAAGTTTCATGGTGCTCGCGCCAGAGCACCCGCTCGTCGAGCGCATCACCACACCCGGGCAGCGGGATGCGGTCGAGGCCTACCGGCAGCAGACCAGCCGCCAGACGGAGATCGAGCGGCTCTCCACCGAGAAGGAGAAGACCGGCGTCTTCACCGGGGCGTATGCGATCAACCCGTTCAACGGCGAGCGCATCCCCATCTGGATCGCCGACTACGTGTTGATCACGTACGGCACGGGCGCGGTGATGGGCGTGCCGGCACACGACCAGCGCGATTTCGAATTCGCTACGCGGTTCGGCCTGGCGATCCGCCCGGTCTTCGACCACCCGGAGATCGACGTCACCCGGCCACTGGAGCGCGCATTCCCGCACGGGACGAGAATGATCAACTCGGGGCCCTTCGATGGCACGCCCGAATCTGAGGCGATCGCGAAGGTGGTGGCGTACGCGGCCGAGCGTGGATTCGGCGAAAGCACGGTCACGTACCGGCTGCGCGACTGGCTGATTTCGCGCCAGCGATACTGGGGCGCGCCCATCCCCATGATTCATTGCCCGGAACACGGGGTCGTGCCGGTGCCGGAATCCGACCTCCCGGTGAGGCTGCCGAAGAATGTCCGCTTCGAGCCCACCGGCCAGTCGCCGCTCACCCAGATCGACGAATGGGTGAATGTGCCCTGTCCAATCGATGGCAAGCCGGCGCGCCGCGAGACCGACACGATGGACACGTTCATGTGCTCGAGCTGGTACCAGATGCGCTATGTCGACCCGCACAACAACGAGCGCCCGTTCTCGCGGGAAGCGGCGGAGAAGTGGCTCCCTGTCGACCAGTACACCGGCGGCGCCGAGCATGCCGTGATGCACCTGCTCTACACGCGCTTTTTCTGGAAGGCGGCCCGCGATATGGGGATGGTACGGGGCGACGAGCCGATGCTCCGGTTGTTCAACCAGGGAGTCATCCTCGGACCCGATGGCAATCGCATGTCGAAGAGCCGCGGGAACGTGGTTGCTCCCGATGAGCAGGTCGACCAGTGGGGCGCCGACGCGTTCCGCTGCCAGCTGATGTTCGTCGGCCCCTGGGACCAGGGCGGACCGTACAATCCAACGGGCATGGCCGGCGTCGTCCGCTGGCTGAACCGCCTGTGGTCGCTTTGCACCGATCCGGTGGAACGCGTGGCCGCCCCTGCGGCCCCGGCAACCGCCGCGCTTCGCCGTGCCACGCACAAGACGATCCTGGCTGCGACCGCCGACATCGAGGCGTTCCGGTTCAACACCATGATTTCCCGGCTGATGGAGCACACGAGCGCGATGCAACGGGCGCGCGAGTCCGGCCCGGTCGACGGGGAAGCCTGGGACGAGGCCGTCAGGACCGCCCTTCAGCTGACCGCGCCGCTGGCTCCGCACATCACCGAGGAACTCTGGGAACGCGTCGGCGGGGCGTACAGCGTCCATCTTTCCGCCTGGCCCGAGGCCGACCCGGAACTCGCCCGCGATGACGAGGTGGAGGTCGTGGTCCAGGTGAACGGGAAGGTGCGGGACCGCCTGGTGCTGCCGGCGGATGCCGACGAGGCAGCGGCCCGGGCTGCGGTGTTCGCTTCGAGCAGGGTACAGGACTGGCTGGCCGGCAAGGAGCCGCGCAGGCTGGTATACGTGCCGGGGAAGCTGG
>JBBIVC010000075.1:0-2964 GCA_037439905.1 Thermoflexus sp. | reverse complement strand
TGAACATCGTCGTGTAGCGCCGCGCGACCAGGGTTTTGCGCTTAACCCAGGGTTGCCGGTGTTGCCGAAGTTTTACGAAACGCTGGTGGACGGGTGGTGGACACGCGCCTATGGTGCAAACAGCCGGGCTGCCCACCCGCCGGCGTGGGCGTGCCCTTCCGAATCCAGGAGGACCTGTGCAGCTGAAGAAGTCCCCCCGCGACGTCCGCTACCCGGATTCCGTGACCCGGTACGAGAACGAGTCGTTTGGCGTTGAGCCCGGCGATGGGTACGACGAATTCCAGCCCGAGGCGCTGACCCCGCGCCGCCAGAGGGAGTCAGCTCCCTCAAGCGGAGCCGGTGAAGAACACCGCCCGCTCGAAACACGAACCGAGAGCCTCGTCGACCGCCATTCGTCGTTCGACGGGCGGTACGAGACCGGCCACGACCTGCGCGTCGAGGGCTCCATTAGCGGTGAGGTGTTCTGCCGCGGCGTGCTGACCATCGAAAAAGAAGCCTCGGCCCGGGCGCGCATCCAGGCGCGGGAGGCCCACATCCGCGGCCGGCTGGAGGGCGATATCGTGTGCACCGGGCGGCTGTTGCTGGCATCGACGGCGGTGGTGACCGGAACGGTGAAGGCGGCGACGCTCGTCGTGGAAGAAGGGGCTTCGCTCTCCGGGACGGTGGATACCTCGCAGAAGGTCGCCGCCGAACCAGTGCGGGCGAACCCGCCGGTGGCGCAACAGGAGCGGCCCGCCATCGAGAGCCCGGCCGCAGCCACCCGCGAGCCGGTGGGCGCCGCGCCCCGGAACGGGCGGCGCGAGGCGCCAACGTTCGCAATCGTCTCGAGCGAGGAGCGGGCCGCGGCAGAGCGGCATTAGGCAGCGCAAGCGTCCACGCAAACACGCAGAGGGAGTGACCACGGTCACTCCCTCTGCGCTTTCTGGCCGGATCTTTCGCTCAGGAAACGCTGAAGTAGACGATTCCGTCGACGACCCAGGTGTTACTGCTCTTGCCCATGCGCTTGGCTGCGCGGCTGATGCGAAGTGCGATACCGCGAGGGGTCTCGCCTCGCGATGGAGTGAGCTTGCCGACTTTTCCAGATGGCACAGCTTCGATGTACTTCTCGTACTCTCGCATCCGTGCAGCCAGGCGGCCTGTCTGGCGGGCAGGCCGTGGTGCGTCAGCCTCTCTGATTACCGTGAATTCTGCCATGTGTACCGATTCCTCCAGAGCCCCAATCCACAATCCCCCGCAAGGAATGGGACAGGTAGCGGTTCAACGAGAAAATATACTCGCATGAGCGAACTTCTTCCAGTGGCACAGCGAGTTGCGGCCTTGCCGGCGCCTGCTGCTACCGCTTTTCCTGGAGGCTGGAAATACTGAGGCGGATCGAATCGAGGAATGCCTGTAGCTGATTTTCGAGCCGGCGAAGCACCTCGAACGCGTATTGGTCCGCATCGTCAAGCTGCTTGCTTGCCGCTTCCGCCGCCTCGCTGAGGTGAGCGGCGGCCGTGGCATCGGCTTCCGCGATGACCTGGCGTGCCCGGGCTTCGGCATCCATCAACATTTGCTGGCTACGGTCCTGCGCCTCTCTCACGATGGCGCTTTCATCCAGCCGCCTCTGCCGTTCCTGTTCCGCCCGGTCGATCGTCGCGCGTGCCGCCTGGTGAGCCTCTTCGAGGATCTGGTCCCGTCCCTCCAGGATCTGCTGTGCCTGGCGGAGGTCCGCGGGCACCGCCAGCCGCATCTGGTCGATGACGTCCAGCATGCGCTTCCGGTCGACCACAAGGTTGCCGCCCACGGGAAGGCGCCGGGACTGGATGACCAGCTCTTCCAGGGTGTCGATGAGGTCGAGTATTTCCATGTGTGCCCCGTCAGGGCTCACAGCTTACGACTGCCCCAGGCGTTCGCGCAGTGCGGTGCGCACGTGGGGCGGCACCAGGTCGGCAACGTCGTATCCCAGCCGCGATACCTCTCGAATGCGGCTGGCGCTGATGTAGAGGAATTCCTGGTTCGCCATGAGGTAGACCGATTCGAGGTGCGGGGCCATCTTCCGGTTCATCAGCGCCATGTCGAACTCGGCCTCAAAGTCGCTCACGGCTCTGATGCCGCGCACCACCGCGACCGCGCCCTTTCTCTTGGCAAATTCGACCGTCATTTCGTCGAAACCCTCGACCTCGACGGTGGGGAGATGCTCGACAGCCTTCGCGAACATCGCGATGCGTTCCTCCCAGGTGAAGAGCGACCCCTTATCGCGGCCCTTCACCACGGCCACAATCACGCGATCGAAGAGGTGGGTCATCCGCGTGACCAGGTCAAGATGACCGTTCGTGACCGGGTCGAAGCCACCCGGGAAAACAGCGATCCTCATGCCCCCTCCAGTTGGACGTACAGCGCGATGGCGCTATCGCCGTACACCCTCCGCTCGGCCATGCGAAGACCTCCAGGGCGTTCTGGCGGATTGTAGCGGCTTCCATGCTCGAAGACGACCGTCCCGGCCGGGGCCAGCAGCCGCGCGCTCTCCATGAGTGTTTCCTCGGCTCCCTCGTCGCTGTAGGGAGGATCGAGGAAGATGAGGTCGAACGAAGACGATTCGAGCCGCTTTGCCGCCGCCGGCAGCCTGCCGCGCATCACCGTCGCCCGGTCCTGAAACCCGGCACGGCTCAGGCTCTGGAGGATGGCCTCGATGCAAGCGGCCTCGCCCTCCACGAATGTCGCGTGGGCCGCGCCCCGGCTAAGTGCCTCGATACCGAGCGCTCCCGTGCCAGCGTAGAGGTCGAGCACGCGAGCGCCGTCGACGCGGTCGCCGATGATATTGAAGACCGCTTCGCGCACGAGGCCCGAGGTTGGGCGCAGCCGTACTCCGCGTGGTTCGACCAGCGGCAGGCCCCGCGCCGAACCACCGGCGATCCTGACTCCGCGTGCGCGCGCCATGTTAGTTGCCCGGTGTGGTGGTGGCCGCCGGCGTGCGCGAATCGCGGG
>JBBIVC010000074.1:0-9116 GCA_037439905.1 Thermoflexus sp. | reverse complement strand
GTCCTCGGCGCGGTGTACTCGCTGGTGCAGGGTGTGTTGCTCATCCCCATCGTGGCATTTGTCACCGCCACCACCACGGTGTTTTATCTGAACCTGAGGGAGCAAGAACGTGGCTGAAGTCCTGCTCGAATCGACCCTGCCCAACCGCGCGCACCGAGGGAAAGTGCGCGACACCTACGACCTGGGCGAGAACCTGCTGATCGTCGCGACGGACCGCATCTCGGCGATGGATGTCGTGCTGCCGACGGGCATCCCGCGCAAGGGGCACGTCCTCACCAGGCTTTCGGCCTGGTGGTTCGACCGGATCAAGGAGGTGGTACCCAACCACTTCATCGCGGTCATCGAGGAGCACAACCGCCACCTGGTGCCGTTCGAGATGGGGCCGGAGTACTACGGCCGCTCGATGCTGGTCAGGAAGGCGAAGCGGCTGGATGCGGAGTGCATCGCGCGCGGCTACCTCTCGGGGTCGGGCTGGAAGGACTACCAGCGCACCGGCGCCGTCTGCGGCATCCCCCTGCCTGAAGGGCTGCGCGAATCGGACCGCCTCCCGGAAGCGATCTTCACGCCGAGCACCAAGGCCGACGTCGGCCACGACGAGAACATCTCATTCGAACAGCTCGAACAGATCGTCGGGGCGGAAGCGGCGAACGCGATGAAGCTGCGGACGCTCGCGGTCTACAACTACGCCCATGCGGTGGCCCTGGAACGCGGCGTGATCATCGCCGATACGAAGCTGGAGTTCGGCCTCTGGAACGAAGAGGTCATCCTCATCGACGAGGTGCTGACGCCGGATAGCAGCCGCTTCTGGCCGGCCGACCAGTACCGGCCGGGCGCGCCACAGCCGAGCTTCGACAAGCAGCCGGTGCGAGACTGGCTCGCAGCCCACTGGAAGGAGGGCGACGCGCCCCCTCCGCTTCCCCCGGACGTTGTGGCGGCGACGACCGAGCGCTACCTCACCGTCTACAAGATGCTGACCGGACAGGAGCTGCCCGCATGACCAGGGCGAAGGATTCGAAAAAGAAAAAGGACGGGAAAGAGGCCGCCCCGAAGGGCGAGGCCACCTACCTCGCCCGGGTCTACGTGTCGCTCAAGCCGACAGTGAACGACCCGGAGGGAATCACGATCGGCGGGGCGCTGGCGTCGCTCGGGTTTGCCGGGGTGCTTGGGGTCCGCTCAGGGCGCTACTTCCAGGTGACCCTGCGGGCCGCCGACCCGAGGGATGCAGCGACCCAGGTCGACCAGATGTGCTCGCGGTTGCTGGCGAACCCGGTGATTGAGACGTACTCGTTCGAACTCGAGAAAGCCGGCAAGAAGTAGACGGAGCGGGCCTACCTGGCCAGTGGGCCCGGGTCGACGGCGAAATAGACTTCGCACGCCCGGCGGGTGGCGCCGGGTTCGAGGACGGCGGGCCGCTTCACAAAGCGCGATTCCTCGATGATGAGCTGCAGGATGTCGCGAGGGTGGCAACTGCGGAAGTTGCCGTTGCTCGCGCGGCGGACCAGTTCGACCGCTGCCTCGATGTTCTGCGGAGTGGCCTCGACGCCCATGGCGTCGGCGAAGCGCCGGAAGATCTCGGCCATCTGCTCGGGCGTGGGTTCCGGGATACGGATCTTGTAGGGCAGGCGGCGAAGGTGCGCCTCTTCCAGCATCGTCTTCGGTTCGAGGTTGGTGCTGAAGCAAATCGTCGAGCGGAACGGGAAGGTGATGCGCTCGCCGGTGACGAGCGCCATGGTGTCCTCGCCTCGCTCGAGCGCCGCGATCCAGCGGTTCAGGAGGGCGTGGGGCGAAACCTGCTGCCGGCCGAAGTCGTCGATGGCCAGGAGGCCGCCATGGGCCTTCACGTGGGGTGGGGCCTGGTGGTAGCCCAGGGCCGGGTCGTAGGCCAGGTCGAGATCCTCGTGACGGAGCTCGCCACCCACGAAGACGAACGGCCGGCGGATGCGCATCCATCGGCGGTCGTAGGCCGACGTCGCGTCGGCCGTGTCGTCACCTTCGACCGGCTGGTGCACCAGGTCATCGTAGAGCCGGATGATGTGGCCACTGACGTAGACGGCGACGGGCATGAGCGTGACGCCCTGGATGGCTTCGCTCGTCAGTTCGAGGATGGTGGTCTTACCGTTGCCCGGGGCGCCCCAGAGCATGGCGGGGCGGCCGGAGGTGAGCGCCAGGCAGACCTTCGCCACCACGTCGCGGGCGAGCACGAGCTGCTGGAGCGCCCGGGCCAGGCGCACGGGATCCGGTGCGCCGATCTCGGTGTCGTGTTCGAGGACGCGGAAGTAGTCCTGGATCGGGACCGGGACCGGGCCAACATACTTGCTGCGCTCGAAGGCGTTTTCGGCCTCGTGCATGCCGAGCTCGGTGAGCCGGTACTGCCATTCGGTTTCGAGGCGTCCTGAAGCCGAGGTCGTCTCCACCAGGCGCTGGCGGCGGAGTTCATCGAGGGCCTCGCGGGCAACTCCCGGGCTGACCCGCATGGCGTTGGCCACGCCGATCGGCGACGGGACGGTGATGCGGTAGAGGGTCTTCAGCGCCAGGTCTTCGATGAAGCGTTCGGGAAGCCCAAGCTCGTGGACGTGGTCGGGCGCCTCGGGAAGGACGGGAAGCGCTCGCAGGTGCCCGGCGGCCAGGCGGGGCGCAGCCGTGTGTCCGCGATCGTCGCCGTACTCCGGTTGCATCGCGAGGTTGCCAGAAGTAGGGGGGTAAGCCTGCTCCATATCACCTTCCCGCACCGCTGCTCCTGGGGAGGGGCTCGCGCGCGATGCTCTCAGCTTGAATGTCGGCACCGCACCGTCGCTGCCCAGATCAGACAGGGAACCACGCGCGGGCGTGCTGGTGACAGGCGGGTGGACGGCAGGTGGACGGGAACCTGGACCGGCGGGACAAGGAGGACCCGGGTGTCCTCAATCGGCTCGCTCGGCCGGGGGCGGCGCGGCGGTCCCGAACCTGCCCTCCATGTCCCAGAGAAGCCACCACTCACGCCGCGCTTCCATCCGGATGAAGCGATCTCCACCGCGTTCGACGAGTGCGACGTCGTTGAAACCTGAGGCGAGGAAGCAGCGGTGCGCGCGCTCGTTCCATTCGAGCGTGTGCAGGTAGAACGTGCGAAATGGGAAGGTCTGCCATGCGTAGCGAAGGAAGACGACCGTCGCCTCGCGGCCGAGCCCGGCCCCGCGGTAGCGGGCATCGCCGATGGAGATGCCGAACTCCGCGGTCTCGCGGCCATGGTCGGCGTTGTAGAACATCACGCTGCCGATGTGGACCTCGGCGGAGGTTTCGATGGCGAACTGGGCGCGGTCCGGCTGGCCGAAAGCAAGGTCGTGTTCAAACACCTGGAGGAAGCGCGTGAAGCCCTCGGTGAAGGGCAGCATGCCATTCAGGCGAGCGTTTTCCGGGTCGCGGCGCCAGGCGTAGTCGTCGATCGCATCGTCGCGGGTCTTGTGCCGGATCCGCAGGCGTGGACCGGTTGCGACAACCAGGTGGTCGCGCGACCCGGGCCGCACCTCGATGGTCATTGCAGGTCTCCCAGCTTTCTTGCGGCCTCGGCCACCAGCTTGCGCTCGCCATCGTACGTGAGGGTCGCCATGGCCTGCTCGGCCGGGAGCCAGCAGACGACGTCGAACTCGTGGTCGTGGAGCGAAACATCGCCCCCGATTGGGCGCATCAGCCAGTGATGCACCTGCTTGTGGTAACGGACGCCGTTCGCGGTGAACCAGTACTCGATGGAACCGAGCTCATCGCCGAGCTCGACCACCAAGCCGGTCTCCTCCTGGACTTCGCGGATAGCGGTCTGCTCGATGGGCTCATCGGGGTCGGGTGTGCCCTTGGGGAGGCCCCAGACCCGGTCGGCGCGGCGGCCACACACGACAACCTCGAGGCGGCCGGACTCGTCGCGGCGCCACACCACGCCACCTGCGGAGATCGCTTCCTGGACAGGGAGCCGGCGTGCCATCAGTCGTCGCGCATCTCCCCGAACCGGCGGAAGAGTCCGCCCGCGCCAGCGGTTTCCAGGGCGATGTCGATCGCGTCGGCCAGCTCCTCCGGGGCGGTGGAGCGGTACTCCTTCAACAGCTCCACGGCCTCCTCTCCGCCGATCTCGCCCAGCGATTCGACGGCGGCGAAGACGACGTCGAAGTCCTCATCGGCGAGGAGCTCGCCGAGCGCCGGCACGAGATCTTCCGAGCCGAGATTGCCGGCTGCGACCGCGGCCTCGAGCCGGAATTCCTCGTCGCCGGAGTAAAGCTGGTCGGAGATGTACTCCACCCACCGCTCGAGGGCGGAACTCCCCATGGCGCGCACAGCCGAGATCTGCAACTCGCGTTCGCCCGACTCGTAGGCGGCCGAGATGAGATCGCCAACCCAGGGTTTGCTGCAGGGGCCCAGCGCCTCGATGGCGGCAGCGCGCACCTCGACCGGCTGGGCCAGGTCCTCGAAGGCCCGGCGGAGCACAGCCACCGCCCGCTCGCCTTCGGGTGCCGGGAGCTGGCCGAGCTCGAGCGCCTCCACGAACCGGCGGAGGTTGATGGCTGCCGCGGCGCGGACTCCCGGGGCGGGGTCGCTCTCGAGCAAGTCCACCAGGCCCTGGCCGATCCCGCGGTCGCCGGTCTCCCAGAGGCTCAGGATGGCACGCTCGCGGACCTCGGCGTCGGGATCGGTCAGCCCGATGCGGCCCAGCTCAACGAAATCGAGCTCGACGTTGTCCTCGGCGAGATCGAGTGCCCGCGAGTACAGGCCGGCCCTGCTCTCAACCGGGATCTCGAGCCAGTGAACACGGAGCCATTCGGCGGTGGAGCGGTCGAGGTCGGAGAAGAGGGCGAAGTCGTTATCGGCCGGTTCGCCGCCTGCAGCAAGGTCGGCGACGAGTTGTTCGAGGGCCCGTGAGACGGTCACAGCCATGCAACGATCGTAGCATCAGCTGCCCCAAGCAGCCTCGCCCTTGAGCGGGCGTGCGAGCAGGTCCGTCATGGCCTCGGCGATGGTCGCCTCACCGGCCACCACTCGCGCCACCTGGGCGGTGATGGGGAGATCGACGCCCAGCTCTTGCGCGAGCGAGAGGGCAACCGGTGCGGTGGCGGCGCCTTCAACCGTCTCGCCGATCTCGCTGCGGGCATCGGCCGGCGGGCGGCCCCGCGCAAGGAGCTCGCCGAAACGGCGGTTGCGGCTCAGGGGCGAGAAACAGGTGGCGGCAAGGTCGCCGACGCCCGCGAGGCCCTGGAACGTCAGCGCATCGGCGCCGCAAGCCACCCCAAGGCGAGTCATCTCGGCGAGGCCGCGCGTCATGATCGAGGCCACGGTGTTGGCGCCAAACTCCAGCCCCCAGGCGGCGCCGGCGGCAATGGCGATCACATTCTTCAGGGCCCCGCCGAGTTCGACGCCGGTGACATCGGCCGACGTGTAGATGCGAAAGGCGGGGCCGGAGAGCGCCGCTTGCCACGTCGTGGCGGTCTCTTGCGAACTGCTGGCGACAACGGTCGCTGCCGGCAGTCCGCGGGCGACCTCGTGCGCGAGGTTCGGGCCGGAGAGGACGGCAATCCGTTCTCTTGCCCAGCCCTCGGATTCGAGCACCTGGCTCATGCGGGCGCCGCTCTCAAGCTCGATGCCCTTGGCGGCCGAGAGGACCGGAACGTCGCGGGGCAGTTGGCTCGCCCGGACCGAGGCACGGAGGGCCTGGGCCGGCACGGCAACGACAGCGCCGTCGAGCGTGATGCCCGGTCCCGCAGCCCGGGTGGTGACGCGGGGGCCGAGGCGCAACTCGGGAAGCCGTTCGAGCCCGCGCCGGGCATCGACGGCCTCGGCCTCGGCCGTGGTACGTGTGAGGATGACCACCTGGTGGCCCGAGCGTTCGAGCAGGCCGGCGAGGGTGACCCCCCAGGAAGTGGCGCCCAGGACCCCCAGGTGCGCCATCTCAGCCAGTCGCCGGGCGGTCTCCGCCCTGGCCGATCCGGGGCTCGGTGCCGGCAAGCAGCCGCCGGATGTTGGGGATGTGCTTGTACTCGACGAGCGCGGTGGCGAACAGCGAATACCAGGCGAACGACCAGTCGACCCAGCCGCCGGCGGCGGCGCCCACGATGATTGCCGCGCACAATGGCACGCCAACCACCGACATGACCGAGACGTAGCGCGTGGCGCCGACGAGCACCGCCCCGATGAGCGGGAAGAGGAGGGAGATGAGCGGAGCCAGCCCGAGGACACCGCCGTAGGTGCTGGCGACGCCGCGGCCGCCGCGGAACCCGGCGAACACCGGCCAGATGTGGCCCACGACCGCGGCGGCCGCCCCCGCCGCAGCCACCTCGTTGCTATCGAACACGAGGCGGCCAACGAGCGCGGGGACGGCGCCCTTGGCGATGTCCAGGACCATGACCAGCAGGGCGGGGATCTTCCCGGCGGTGCGGAGGACGTTGGTGGTACCGGTTTTCCCGCTCCCCGATTCACGAATGTCCCGGCCCAGCCAGAGGTAGCCGATGATGAGCCCCCAGGGGAGCGAACCAAGCAGGTAACCGAGTGCGATGTTCGCGGCGTATTCGAGGATCACGACCGCGAATCATCCTCTGTGCGGGCCCTGAACACCAGCTTGATGGCCGTGCCCTCGAAATCCTGCGCCTCGCGAATCGCCCGTTCCAGGTAGCGGCGGTAGCTGAAGTGGACGAGCGCGGGATCGTTCACGAATAACACGAACGTCGGGGGGTCGATGCCCGCCTGGGTCGCATAGAACAGCTTGAAGCGCTTGTTGTGGACGAGCGGCGGCACGTGTTCGCGCATGGCCTTCGCCAGGAGCGCGTTCAGCTCGCCGGTCCCGACTCGCCGGCGGCGCGCTTCCCGCGCCTCGCGCGCCAGCGCCAGCAGCTGCCCGAGGCCGCGCCCTTCGAGCGCTGAGATGAACGTGACCATCGCCCAGGGCACGAACTTCACCTTGCCGCGCATCTGGCGCTCGGCCCACTCCCGCCCCGCTTCCGGGTCCTCCCAGAGGTCGGTTTTGTTCACCGCAATCACGAGGCCTTTGTAATGGTCCACGGCGATGCCGGCGATGTGGGTGTCCTGGGAGGTCACGCCTTCGGTCCCATCGACCACCAGCACGGCGACATCGCAACGCTCAACCGCGGCGGTAGAGCGCATCACCGAGTGGCGCTCGACACCCTTGCCGAGCTTGCCCGGGCGCCGGATGCCAGCGGTATCGATGAGCAGGAACGACCCCTCAGGCGTATCGACCTCGGTGTCGATGGCGTCTCGCGTCGTCCCGGCGACATCGCTCACAATCACCCGGCGCTGGCCGAGAATCGCATTGACCAGCGCGGACTTCCCGACGTTCGGCCGGCCGATGATGGCGATCCGCGTGCGGTCGGTCTCCACGAGCGGTTCTGCTTCAGGGAGGAGCGCGATCACCTGGTCGAGCAGCGTGCTCACGTTGAGGTAGTGCAGCGCGCTCACGGCGATGGGTTCGCCAAGTCCGAGCGCCGAGGCCTCGGCCACGCCTTCGAATTCGCGCTTTTCGTTGTCGGCCTTGTTGGCAACCACGATGGTGGGCCTCCGGGCCCTGCGGACGACATCGGCCATGTCGTAGTCGCTCGCGGTGAGGCCGTCGCGGGCATCGACGCAGAAGAGTACGACTGCAGCGCCCTCCAGCGCTGCCTTCACCTGGTCGATGATGAGCGGCGCGTAGACGTTCTCCGCGTCTGTTTCATACCCACCGGTATCTATTAGCCGGAAGCGGCGGTCGCGCCACTCCACATCGGCCTCGACGCGATCGCGGGTCGTGCCCGGCTCGTCTTCGACGATTGCGCGGCGCTCGCCCAGGACGCGGTTGAACAGCGAGGACTTGCCGACATTCGGCCGGCCGACAATGACCACGCGCGGGAGCGCATCGGAGGCGGCGGTCATTGTGTCGAGCCTCCCGGCGCGCTCACGAGGGTGACCTGGAGGTTCGGCACTGGCTCGGCCTTGAGGCCGCCGGGGAGCGTGACCGTGACAGGATATCCCTTCGTGCCAACGGTGCCGCCAGCCAGCGACACGGTGACCTTGATGTCGCCGGGCTTGAGGTCGCGGATCTGGGTGAGCGGACCGGTGATCTTCACCTCGACGGAATAGAGGCCCGAGTGGGTGAGCCCGGCGGGGGTGTTTTCGAACGCCGGTCCAACGACAAAGGTTGTGCCGCCACAGGGCGCGCCGGCCGGACCGGTTCCACACTCGATGGGCCGAATCTCCACCGTCACGGTGACCGAGGGACGCCCCAGGGAGGTGTTCGCGGGCTCGTCGATGGCGCGGATGAGGGTCTGGCCGGTGCGGGCGCCGGAGACATCGAGCGGTTGGGTCGTGAGCTTCGTCAGCCCCGCGACCACCGCCTGGGGCCCGGTCACGACAACGGTCGCCGGTTCGACCTTGACGTTGGTGATCATGTATCCGGAGGCGACATCTCCGGTGGTGAGCACCTCAACGGGCAGGGTCCGCTGGACGAAGGTCTGTTCGACCTGGATGGCCGCCCGGGCGCGGGCGGGGGTGATGGTGACGACCACCTGCGCGCCGCTCTGGGAACGGGCAACCAGGTCGCCTTCGATGGTCGTGTTGTCGCGCACACCGCTCAGGTTCACATCAAGATCGACTGAGCGCACGCTGGCCACTCGCTCGGGCAGACCGCTGATGACCACCGTGGCAGGCTCGATGGCCGCCGCGGACTCGACCTCCTGGTAACCGGCGGCCACCTGGCCCGAGCGGCGGATGGTGACCGGCATCTCGCGCTCCGCGGGCTTCACGACGGTCACGCGGACCGAGGACGGGATGACTTCGACAACCTGGACGCCACTGCGTCGCGACTCCACTTTCACCTCGCGGACGTCCTCGATATCGGCCTGCATGCCCTGGACATCGACGTACGCCCGGAAGTCGCCCGGGACGAGATTCTGGAGGTCATCGTCCCGGCCTTCGAGGACGACGGCAACGGCGAAGCTGTCCTTCATGATGAGGTCGCCGGCGTTCCGGGCTTCGACCGGGATAGCAGCGGGCAGCCCTTCGGCAGGAAACCGGGTCGTGATGCGCGGGTTTTCGACATCCTCAACGATGAACCAGATGGCGAAGGCAGCGATGAGGCTGAACGATGCGAGTGGCCAGTTTCGATAGACGCTGGCGGC
>JBBIVC010000073.1:0-9129 GCA_037439905.1 Thermoflexus sp. | reverse complement strand
TGGCGCCGCCGACCTCCGCATCATCTTCCGCCACGTCACGCCCAACGTGTTCCCGATCCTCATCATCGGTGCCTCGATCCAGGTGGGCAGCGCCGTCCTCGTGGAATCGTCGCTCGCCTTCCTGGGCTACGGCGTGCAGCCGCCCACGGCTTCGTGGGGCCGCATGCTGAACGAGGCGCGCGAGCGCCTGGTCCAGTACCCGCACCTGGCCATCTTCCCGGCCTCGTCATCTTCTTCACCGTGTACTCGTTCAACATGCTTGGCGATGCACTGCGTGACGTGCTCGATCCGCGCCTGCGCGGGTCGCGCTAACCGCCGCGCCACCGTCTCGTTCACGAAGGCGCCCCCGGCAACGAGGGCGCCTTTGCGTTGCCCGGTACGCTCAGGCAGCCTCTTCCGCGAGCGCGCCTGGGGGCGTGCGCCCCACCCGCGCCACCGGCGAAAGCGCCAGCAGCCCTGCCGAGACGAACATCAGCCCACTGGCAGCGAAGAGCCCGGCGCGGGGCCCCACCGTGGCGCCGAGCGCCGCCGCCACTCCCGTCCCCGCAAGCGCCGCCCCGAACTCCACCAGCCGGAAATTGGCGAACATCCGCCCCTGCAGGCGCCCCGGGGTGATCGCCTGCCGAAGGCTCACATCGTGGATGTTGAACATCGTCCAGAACGGGTCGGTCACCAGCTGGTTCGCCACCAGGAAACTCACGCCCATCCACCCGGTACCGGTACAGAGCGGCATGAAGAGCGCGCCCGCCGCGCGCAGGAACGCCGACACCACGAGCGTCGGCCCCACGCCCCCGAAGAAGAGCGTCCCGCGGTTCGCCACCCAGGCCCCCGCCAACGAGGTCGCTCCCCCCACGGCGAAAATCATGCCGAGAACCCCCGGCTCGAACCCGACCTCATCGCTCAGGTAGAGCAGGAACAGCACGCTCACCACCTGCGAGGCGAGCGCCTGCGCCGCCGTCGCCAGCGCGATCGGCCGCAACAGCCGGTCGGCGAAGACGATGCGAAAGCCCTCGACCGCCTCCGTGACGAACCCGGGCCGCTCGCCTGCCGGCGCGGGTGGCGGTTCGGCCGCGCGGATCCGCCAGACGAAGAACGCCGACCCCAGGAACGAGGCCGCATCGACGGCGACAGCCCCCGGCGCGCGCAGCACCTGCACCAGCCACCCGCTGATCGAAAAGCTCACGACTTCGATGGCAGAGCTGGCGCCCTGGACCCTGGCGTTGCCCTCGATCAGCTCCTCGCGCTTGACGAGTGTGGGCAGGTAGGCCTGGTAGGCCGAATCGAAGAACACGGAAAGCGCGCTGGTGGCCAGCCCGGCGGCGTACAGCTGGGGCATGGTGAGCACACCCCCCGCCGCCGCGGCCGGGATGCTGAAGAGCGCCGCGGCCCGCCCGAGGTCGGCCGCGATCATGATGGGGCGGCGGCGCAGACGGTCGACCCAGACGCCTGCGGCGATGCTCACCACGAAGCCGGGGACGATCTGGCAGGCGGCGAGCGCCGCTATCTCGGCCGCCGAGGCATCGAGCCAGAGGATCGCCGTGAACTGCAACGCCAGCCCGCCGATGAGCGAGCCGAACGTGGAGATGGAAGTGCCTGCCCAGAGGCGCACAAAATCGGGGTGGGCCCAGAGGCCCTTCTGGAATCGCGAACGCACGCGAGAAGTCTCCTCGGAAGATAGCGCCCGGGGCGAGTCCCCGGGAGGGGCCGGCGCCGGGACATGCGCGGATTGGACCGTGGAAGCGGCGCGCAAGAAGTTGCCCGCGGCGCGAACCCGCGGGCGGCAGCCCGGGAGGAGCTATCCTGCGGCCGTTATGCCGCGGCGGGAATGAGGCTGGTGCGTTCGCGGACCTTCATGGCTTTACCTGGCGGGTTATTGTAGAGGATTCAGAGCTTACATCGAATGCGATATGCGTGGTAAACCCGGTTAGATTCGAGAAAGCCCGCCTCGCTGGCTCCGCGGCGGCTGGCGGCATTCCCTTTAGCTTGCGAAGGCGACAGAATGCGCTTGCTGTGGCGGCGGAAATGGGGAGCCACCGCACAATCTTTGCGCCGAACAGGCCAGGGAGCGCAGCTTTTGCACGTCAGGCATCTCATCACAGCGGGCCTGCTGTGGGTCGTGTTGACCGCGGTGGGCGAACTCCTTGTTATCGCCGATCTCTATCCGGCCGTGGGCTCCCACGAGGCGGAGGACTTCGACAACATCTTCCGGTTCCTCCTGCTGCTGGGCGTGCCGGTGATGACCTTCGTATTCGCGGTCCTCATCTACGCGATGCTGCAGTTCCGCATCCGCACCGAAGTGCCCACCGAAGATGGCCCGGTGATCCGCGGGTATGGCTGGGGGCCCCGCATCTGGCTCGGCATCACCGGCGGCCTCGCCGTCTTCATCATGATCTACCCGGGCCTCACCGGCCTGGCCAAGCTGCAGAGCGATAAGAATGCCTATGGCTGGGGCGAGCGCGACGCCGAGATCGTCATCAAGGCGACCGCCTTCAAGTGGCAGTGGGCCTTCGAGTACCCCGATGGCACCCAGGTGAGCGTCGCCCAGGGCAAGGAGCTCGTCCTCCCCGTCGATACCTCCATCCGCTTCGATGTGAACTCGATCGATGTGGTCCACTCGCTCTGGATCCCCGCCTTCCGCATGAAGATCGACGCCATGCCCGGCCGCACGACGTTCATGACCGTGAAGCCGACGAAGACCGGCGAATACGGGAACGACCAGGCCTACCGCGTCCAGTGCGCCGAGCTCTGCGGCATGGACCACGCGACCATGATGTTCCCGATTCGCGTTGTCGAGGCGGACGAGTTCGAAAGCTGGCTCGCCAGCCTGAACCAGGGGGGGAAGTAGCCCGATGTATGCACTGAAGTCCGTGGGTGGGGCGCTCGGCCTCGGCCTCATCTTCTTCTACCTCGGCCTGGGGCTGGTGGCCGTGCTCCGCGCTATGTTCGGCTATCCCGATGCCTGGGGCGGCGAAATCAACATCGTCGGTGGCTATGTCCTCGGCACCATCGGCTGGCTCATGGGCATCGGCATGTGGGGGCTCTGGGGCCGCGAATGGTTCGGCCTCAAGACCTACCCGCGCTACGCCCCCGGCTGGCAGCGCTACTTCACCTTCAACACCGACCACAAGGTCATCGGCATCCAGTACCTGGTGACCTTCATCATCGTCTTCCTGCTGGCGGGCGCGCTGGCGCTCCTCATGCGCCTGGAGCTTGCTTCCAGCGGCATGCAGTTCCTTTCCCACAGCCAGTTCAACGGCACCATGGGCCTGCACGGCATCCTGATGGTGGCGGTGGCGGTGGCCGCCGTCATCGGTGGCGCAGGCAACTACGCCGTCCCGCTCATGATCGGCGCCGATGACATGGCCTTCCCGCGGCTCAACGCGCTCACCTTCTGGCTCATCCCGCCAGTGGCCGTGGGCCTGCTGGCCACCCCGTTCCTCGGCGGCATCGAAACCGGCTGGACCGCCTACCCGCCGCTCGCCACCACCACCAACAGCTCCCAGATCCTGTTCGACCTCTCGATCATCACCTTCGGCCTGACCTCGATCCTGGGCGGCCTGAACTTCCTGGTCACCATCATCTTCATGCGTGCCCCGGGCATGACGTGGGGCCGCCTCCCGATCTTCGTCTGGTCGATGTTCGCGACCGCCTGGATCGCCCTCCTCTACACCCAGGGCTTCGCCGTCGCCCTCCTGATGATCATGCTCGACCGCGTTGGGGGCATGGCCTTCTTCAAGCCAGAAGCGGGCGGCGACCCGCTCCTCTACCAGCACGTGTTCTGGTTCTATTCGCACCCGGCCGTCTACATCATGGTGCTGCCCGGCTTCGGCATTGCCCTCGAAGTCATCAGCCACTTCTCCCGCAAGCCGCTCTTCGCCTACCGCTACGCGGTGGGGGCGTTCCTGGGCATCCTCGGCCTGAGCGGCGTGGTCTGGGCGCACCACATGTTCACCTCGGGCATGCCCAACTACCTGCACGGGCCCTTCCTGGTGGCCACCGAGCTCATCTCCATCCCGACCGGCCTCATCTTCCTCGCGGCCCTCGGCACCATCTGGATGGGCAAGCTCTGGCTGCGCACGCCGATGCTCTTCGCCATGGCCGTCATCTTCAACTTCGCCTGCGGGGGCGTGACCGGCATCTTCCTGGCCGACGTGCCAACCGACATCCACCTGCAGGACACGTACTTCGTCGTCGCCCACTTCCACTACACCATCGTGGGCGGCGAAATCTTCGCCCTCTTCGCCGGCATCTACTACTGGTTCCCCAAGATGACCGGCCGGATGTACAACGAGAAGCTGGCGAAGCTCCACTTCTGGTGGATGTTCATCGGCTTCAACCTCACCTTCTTCACCATGCACCTGCCCGGCGTGAAGGGCATGAACCGCCGCATCGCCGACTACCCGTCGTCGCTCGATGACCTCAACCTCATCGTCAGCCTCGCCGGCTTCTTCCTCGGGGCGTCGTTCCTGGTGTTCATCTACAACATGATCAACTCCTGGGTCCGCGGCCCGGTGGCCGAGGCCAACCCGTGGCGCGCCCGCACCCTGGAGTGGCAGACCACCTCGCCGCCACCCCACGAGAACTTCCCCGAGCGGCCCGTCATCAAGGGCCATCCCTACGACTATGGCGTGCCCGGCTCGGTCCACGGCGTGTTCCCCGGCGCAGGCCTGAGCGGCGCCCCTGCCGGCGGCGGCGGGCAGTAAGGAGACTCAGCAATGCAGAAACCGATGCAGACTGGCCTCATCGTGGCCGTCATCCTGGCGGTCCTGACCATCGTCGAGTACATCTTCGCGGTCGAAGTCTCCGAGGACACCGTCCGCTTCCTGGGGCTCACCATCGCCGCCCTCGGCAAGGCCGCCCTCATCGTCTACTACTTCATGCACATCTACCGCATCTGGCGGGCTGAGGAGGCCCACTAATGGCCGTCGTCTCCCCCTCGGCCGGGGCGCACCCGGTCCACAACCATCTGCAGTTCAACCGCGTCGGCCTCTGGCTCTTCTTCTTCTCCGAGTCGATCCTCTTCGGCCTCCTCCTGAGCGCCCGCTTCTTCCTCGAAGGGATCGAGCGCGAGCACGTCGACCAGCACCTGGGCCTGGCGATCACCATCGTCCTCCTGCTCAGCTCGGTGACGGCCTTCACCGCCGAAACCGCGATCGAACACGACAACCGCCGGGTCGCCAACTGGGGCCTGATCGCCACCATCGTCCTGGGCATCATCTTCGCCGCCGGCGTCGGCTTCGAATGGAAGACGGCCGAGTTCACCCGCCACGAAGCCTTCGGCACCGTCTTCTTCACCATGACGGGCATCCACGCCAGCCACGTGATCAGCGGCATCGGCATCCTCATCCTCGTCTGGGTCCAGCTCCTGCGCGGCCGCTTCAGCGGCAAGGACCACTGGCCGGTCGCCGGCGCCGTCATGTACTGGCACTTCGTCGACGTCGTGTGGGTCTTCTTCTACCCTGCCCTCTACCTGGTCAAGTAACCCGGTAGACTGGGTTCATGGCCCTTTCACCGGCCGCGAGGCACTGGATCCTGTGGGCAGCCGGCGGCATCGCCGTCGGCTGGCTTGTAAGCATCTTCTGGTGGTGGCTGCTCGAACCCGTGGGCAAGGAGGACGCGCGCGAGCTCGTCATCCCCGAGGGCACGGCGGCGCTCATCGCCGAAGGCAAGCCCGCCCCCGGCGTCCCCGCCAACCTCGACCTCGGGCGCACGCGCGAGCTCACCATCACCAATAACGATGTCGTCGAGCACTACATCGGCGGAGCGCTCATCCGCCCCGGCACGACGGTCACCATCGAGCCCGCTGCGAAGGAAGGCAAGGTGGCCTGCAGCTTCCACTCGGCGGGCGCCATCTCGTTCACCCTCTCCGAACGCCCGCCGGTGACGGTGACCATCGTGCCCGCAATCCTGCTGGGGCTGCCGTTCGGGCTGGCTTTTGGGCTGGCCGTGTTCGTGGGCAAGCGCATTTCAACGCACGACGATTCGGAGCCGCACCTCCAGGGCACCCCCTCAGACGGGTGACACCTCGCCGAGGAAGGCCAGCACGGCGGCCGTGTAGTCCGGATTCGCGAAGACGCTCAGGTGGTCGCCGGGAACCACCCGGTAGCGCGCGCCCGGTATCGCGGCCGCGAGCCTGTCCGCCGGGCCGGCCAGCGTGTCTCCATCGCCGATGAGCACGAGTACCGGCAGGCGCACATCGGCCAGCTTCGCCGCATCGAGTGGGGCCCGGGCGGCCCGCTGCATGGCCGCCAGCGCCGCCAGGTCGTTCCCGCTGCGTTCGGCGAACTGGCGGAAGCCGCGCGCCGTCGCGTCCTCGATCGCTGCCGGGTCCTTCGCCTCCATCCCCTCGGCCAGGCCGGGGCGGCGCGGGCCGCCGCTGAGCATCGCATCGCCAATGCCCGCCAGGATGACGCTCTGGAAGCGTTCCGGGTGGCGGACGAGCAGCGATGCTGCGATGCCGCCGCCCATGCTGTAGCCCATCAGGTCTGCTCGGCCGATGCCCAGGTGGTCCATCAGCGCGAGCACATCGTCGGCCATCTTCGTGCCGCTGTAGGCTTCGGGGTCGTGCGGTTTGGCGCTGCGGCCGTGCCCGCGGCAGTCGAGGGCGATGGCGCGCCGGCCCGATTTCACCAGGGCATCGACGACGCCGGTGGCGCGCCAGTTGCCGTGAAGGCTGCTGGCAAATCCGTGGACGAGCACAATCGGCGCGCCTCGCCCCTCGTCGATGTAGTTGATAGTCACGCCGTCCGAGGCGAATTCTGGCATCGTCGAGTCTCCAGTTGCTGGGTTGGGCGCCGCGATTATCCTCCCGGCGGTCGGCCTACCACCAGAGGATGTCGTCGAGCGGGTCCTCGTGCGCCTCGATATCCGCATCTCCGCCGTCGCCCGCCTGCCAGAGGTCCGTCCCCAGGTACTTCCAGCCGCCATCCGCGAAGATCGCGACGATGTTCCCGCGCTCGATCCGGCTCGCCGCCCGCATCGCCGCGTGGAGCACGGCCCCGCTGCTGATGCCGCCGAAGATGCCCTCGGCGAGCATCGCCCGGCGCGCATGCGAGAACGCGTGACGGTTGCCCACGATGATTTTGCCATCGAGCACCGACTCATCGAGCACCGGCGGGATGAAACCATCGTCGAGCGACTTCAGCCCCTGCACGTGCACGCCCAGCCTCGGCTCGACGCCGAAGACGTGGCAGCCGGGGTTGGCCTCCTTCAGCCGCCGGCCCACGCCGCTGATCGTGCCGCCCGTGCCCATGCCCGCAACGAACACATCGACCGGCCCCACCGGTTCGAGGTCGGCCAGGATCTCGGCGCCCGTTGTCTCGTAGTGGGTCTGCACGTTCACCGGGCTATCGAACTGCCCGAGGTAGTAGGCGCCTTCTTCGCGGGCGACCACCTGGGCCACCTCCCGCGCGGTCTTGATGCCTGCCTGGCGCGGGACACGGTGCACCCGCGCCCCGTAGACGTGGAGGAGCTGTTCGATCTCCGGGTAGACGCTTTCGGGCACGCACACGTCGACGGGATGGCCGAGCAGCCGCCCGAAGAGCGCGAGCGCCACGCCCGTATTGCCGGTCGAGGCTTCGACGATGCGCTGCCCCGGCGCGAGCGCACCCGCCTTGCGCGCCTCCTGGAGGATGCGGAGGACGATCCGGTCCTTGATGCTGCCGGTCGGGTTCTGGCCTTCGAGCTTCGCGAAGATGCGCACGCCCGGGTTCGGCGAGAGGGAGCGCAGCTCGACCAGCGGCGTGTTCCCAACGAGCCCCATCACCGAGTCGTAGACCTTCATCCGGCGCCTGCCCCCCTGGGCGGCCAGCGATCGCCCAGCAGCGCTTCGAGCGCCGGCCGCACGTTCCACTCGGCGGCCAGCGCCCGGTACCGTTCCAATCCCCGCGCGGCCAGGCGCTCATCGGGAGGGTCGCGGCGCTCGGCGCGCAGCATCAGGTTCCGCGCCGTCGCTTCGGGCGAAACAAACTCGACCACGTCGACGCGGTAGCCCAACGCCTCGAGGGCCGCGGCCCGCAGGCTATCGGTGATGATGTCGGCCAGGCGGTGGCGGAGGAGCCCGCTCGCAAGCGTCGCCGCCCACCGCTCGCCGGCCGGGAGCGCGCCGGCCTTCTGGTTCGCGGCCACCTGGTCGTCGATTTCCCGGTGGCAGCACGGTGCAAGCACGATGGCGCCAGCCCCCAGCCGCACCCCCGCGGCGAGCGCCTCGTCGGTCGCGGTATCGCAGGCGTGCAGGCTCACCAGCAGGTCGACCGGCTCATGCCATTCGGCGGCGAACTCGCGGATCGTCTGCGCGCGAAAGGTCGCGCGTTCGTAGCCCAGGCGCCGGGCCGATTCCGCCACCCCCGCGATGATCTCCTCGCTGGCATCGACCCCGACCAGGTCGACCGGCGTCCTGCGGAGTTCGCCCCAGAGGTAGAGCGCCAGGCTGAGGTAGGCCTTGCCGCAGCCGGCATCGACCACTTTCACGGGCTGGCCGCGTTGCCAGGCCTGCATGGGACGGAGCAGTTCGAGGTAGTGCTGCACCTGGCGGTGCTTCCCGGCGGCCTCCCCGAGGAGCACCCCGCTCTTGCTGTAGAGGCCGGTCTCGATGAAGAGCGCCTGGACCCGGGGGTTGCTCTCGGCCAGTGCGCGGCCGCGCAGCCGGTCGTGCGTGGCGAGCTCCGGCGCGGGTTCGCGTTCGAGCGAGGGGCGGCCCTTGCTCACCAGCCACTTGCCGCCACGGGTGCGGCGCGCGTGCCATTCGAAGCCGGGCGCGGCCACGGTCAGGTTCACCGCGCCGCTGCCAATGAGCTGCGGGAGCCGAAGGGGCCAGTCCTCGATCGCTATCGTGGCCGTCGTCTCTTGCTTCGCCGAGCGCGTGACGAGCTTGATCGCGGGCCCGCGGCTGAGGCGCACGGGCCGGGCCACGAGCCGGTCCCAGGGGGCGCTGCCGCGCGCGGGGGTGATGGTGCAGCGCAGCCACCCTCCGGAGGCCGCGCCGCTGGTCAGCAGGTCGAGCACCGGCGCGATCGGGTCGCCGGTATCGGGGCGTTGTGGCATCACCCCCATTGTCACCGGGTGGGGGCAGCCCGGCTAGGAGCCGGCATCGCCCAGCGCCGGTTCGGCGGCGGCCCGCGTCGCGGCCGC
>JBBIVC010000072.1:7249-9170 GCA_037439905.1 Thermoflexus sp. | reverse complement strand
CCCGGGTTCGCGCACGCGGTTATGGCGCGTATAATGAACACGCTACACCTCCGCGGCTTCTCGCGGCTCGCACCAATCGACAGGTCGCACTCTTGGCCTTCTTCAATCCCCTCAGTAGCCTATTTGGATTTCTCTCGCACGACATCGCGATTGACCTTGGCACGGCGAACACGCTGGTGATGGTGAAGGGCCGCGGCATCGTGATCGACGAGCCGTCCGTGGTGGCCATCGACCGCACGACCAAGAAGATCCTGGCCATTGGCGCGGAGGCAAAGCGGATGGTGGGCCGGACGCCCGCCAACATTGTGGCGGTCCGGCCGCTGCGCGATGGAGTGATTTCGGACTTCGAAGTCACGGAAAAGATGTTGAGCTACTTCATTCGCGCGGTGCACGACCGGAGCTTCCTGGCGCAACCGCGGGTGGTGGTCGGCATTCCCAGCGGGGTGACGGAGGTCGAGAAGCGGGCTGTGCACGATGCCGCGCTCAACGCCGGCGCGCGGAGCTGCTATCTGATCGAGGAGCCGATGGCGGCCGCGATCGGGGCGGGCCTGCCGGTGATGGAGGCGGCCGGCTGCATGATCGTCGACATCGGCGGCGGCACCACGGAGGTGGCGATCATTTCGCTCGGCGGCATGGTCGTGAGCACATCGGTGCGCGTGGCTGGCGACGAGATGGACCAGGACATCATGGCCTACGCCCGCCAGGTCCATAACCTCCTCATTGGCGAACGGACCGCGGAAGAGATCAAGAAGGTCGCGGGTTCGGCGGCGCCGCTCGAGCCGGAAGAGACCATCGACATCCGGGGCCGCGACCTGGCGACTGGCCTGCCGAAATCGGTCGAGGTGAGCACCGTGGAAATCCGGGATGCGCTGGCTGGCTCGATCAGCGCGATCGTGGAGGCGGTGCGCTCTTCGATTGAGGTGACCCCGCCGGAACTGGTGAGCGACCTGATGGCGCACGGGATTGCTCTCGCCGGGGGAGGGGCGCTCCTGCGTGGCCTCGACCGGAGGCTGAGCCAGGAGACGCGCTTCCCGGTGTATGTGGCGGAGGACCCGCTGCTGTGCGTGGTGCGGGGCGCGGGAGAGGTGCTGGAGGAATCGGAACTGTTGAACAAGGTGCAATCGCAATTGGCTTCACGCCGTCCCGGGCGGTAGCATCGAACCGCGCCCGCTGGTGATCCCATGCTGATGTTCTCCCGGTACTCATGGTGGGTGGCTTCGATGCTCGGCCTCGCGTTGCTGCTGGCCATCGTGGGGCAGACGGGACTGCTCAATCCGTTCCAGGGGCTTTTCCTGCGCGCGACCTCGCCGGTCGAAGGCGTGCTGACAGCTGTCTTCAAGCCGGTCGCGGCCGTGCTTTCGGATTTCAACGAGCTCGGAGAGCTGCAGGACGAAAACGATCGCCTGCGGATCGAGAACGAGGGCCTTCGAAACCAGATCGCCGGGCTCCAGCAGGATGCCCAGCGCGTGAAGGAGCTGGAAAGCCTGCTCCAGATCACCGGGGGCGGCGCCGACGAAACCCGCGTGGTCGCGAACATCGTCCACAGGGCGAGCACGCCCTTCCAGCAGGAAGTCAGCATCGACCGCGGCTCGTCGTCCGGCATCCAGGCCGGGATGGTGGTGCTGAGCTCGCAGGGCTCGCTCATGGGCACTATCACGAAGGTGACCCCGGACACCTCGTTCGTCCGGCTCATCACCGATACGCGCAGCAAGGTGCGTGCCGAAGTGGCGGGGACCGGCGCCGACGGGATCGTGAAGGGGACACCCGACCGCGGGCTCATCCTCGACCTGGCCCAGGGCGACATCAAGGTCGGCGACACCGTCGTGACCGCCGGGCTCGGCGGGAACTACCCGAAGGGCATCCCGATCGGCACGGTGAGCGAGGTCTCGGGAACGAACCAGGATTTGTACAAGAAGGTGTC
>JBBIVC010000072.1:5521-7220 GCA_037439905.1 Thermoflexus sp. | reverse complement strand
CGACCACGGTGCTCGTCAACATCAGCTTCATCCCCGAGCGGCTGACACTGGAGGACTGAATGAAAGCAGCGGCCCTCGGGGCTGGCGTCCTGCTTGCCTCCATCGCCCAGGTGACGGTTGCGCCGCTGTTCCCCGTGGCCGGGGCCACGCCCGAGCTTGTCCTGCTGCTCCTGGTGCTCCTGGCAGCGTTCAGCAGCCCTTCGCCCGTCATGGTGCTGACGCCAGTGGCGGCCGTGGCGGTGGGCTTCCTCTCGGACCGCTCCCCGGGGCTGATGTTGCTCGCGTATCTGCCGCCACTGCCGCTCGGGTTCGCGATCGAGGACTCGTCAGTGCCAGTCAACCATTACCTGAGGACGCTGGCGATGATGGTGGCGACCGGCGTGTGGGCGCGTGCGCTGCTGGCGCTCGGGGCGATCGCCGGGGGAGCCGACGGCGCGTTCGGGATGCTGGTTACGGATGTGGTGCTGCCGGGCATCGTCCTTGACGCGGCGTTACTTTCGGTGGTTTACATTCCGTTGCGAATCGCCGGCTGGACCGGGCAGGGACTGACGCTGCAGCGGAGCAGGTATTTCTAGCCGATGAGCATCCTGGACGAAGGCTTCAAGGCACCCGGCGGAACGAGCCGCAACCGTCCCCACGGGAACCTCATGGTGCTGCGTCTCGCGGTCCTGGTGATGTTCGGGATCCTGGCCGTCAGGCTCGTGCAGATGCAAATCATCAATGGAGCGGAGTTCGCCCGGAGGTCCGAGGAGAACCACATCGTCCAGAAGAACATCCTCCCCACGCGGGGCCTCATCCTCGACCGCAACGGCGAGCCCCTCGTGCAGAACGTGGGCGTGTATTCGGCGAAGATCCTCCCCGAGGTCCTGCCTGAGTCCCGGGAGGCCCGCTACCGGATTTACCTCAAGCTGCAGGACCTGATTGGCGTCTCGCCCCTCGAGGTCCAGGCGCGCGTCGATGAGGCGGAGGCCGCCGGCCGCGGATACATCGACATCACGATTGCGACCAACCTGACGAAGGACCAGGCGCTTGCCCTGGAGGAGGCCTCCGTCGACATGCGCGGAGTCAGCCTGGCCGTCACGCCGGGGCGGTACTACACGGCGGGGCCAGAGTTTTCGCACATCCTGGGGTATGTGGGGCCACAGAACGCCGAGGAGGCGAAGGCGCTGCGCGAGGAGGGCTACCAGCTCGACGAGCCGGTTGGCAAGGACGGGATCGAAGCGCGCTACGAGAGCGACCTGCGCGGGCAGATCGGCTACCAGGCAGCGGAGCAGGATGCGCAGGGCCGGCTCATCAACCAGATTGGCACGAAGGACCCGGTCCCGGGCAACAGCCTGGAGCTTGCCATCGATATGGGCCTGCAACAGTACGTCGCCGGCCTTCTGCAATCGTCGATGGAGGACCCCAGCGGGACGTGGGGCCCGGCGACCATCGCCGCGGCGGTGGTGATGAACCCGAACACGGGCGAGGTGTACTCGCTGGTTTCGATCCCAACGTTCGACAACAACATCTTCGCTGACTCGCGCAACCGGTCGGCCGAGCTTGAGGCGCTGGCGACGAACACGACGACCTACCCGTTCCTGAACAAGGCGCTTTCGCCGGCAGCGCCGGGCTCAACGTTCAAGCTGGTGACCTCGGCGGCGGGGCTCATGGAGGGCAGCATCACGCTATCGACGAGCTACTACATCGGGTGCCGGCT
>JBBIVC010000072.1:0-5454 GCA_037439905.1 Thermoflexus sp. | reverse complement strand
ACGTGCGGGCGGGTATCGCCTGGTCCTCGAACATCTTCATGTGGCTGACTGCCGGCGGCGACCTCGAGCGCGTCAAGGGCCTGGGGAAGGACATCGAGACATCGGCGACGGTGCTGGCGAGCTGGGCGCGGCGCTTCGGCCTCGGGAAGGTGACCGGCATCGACCTCTACGGCGAAGACCCGGGCCGCATCCCCGACCCCGGCTGGAAGCGCCGGACCTACGTGGGCGAAGGCTTCAATCCCGGCGAGAACGAGTGGTTCCTGGGCGACACGTACAACACGGCGATCGGGCAGGGCGACGTGCTGGCGACGCCGCTCCAGATTGCGAGGATGACCGCGGCGGTGGCGAACGGCGGCAAGCTTGTGACGCCGCACATCGTGAACCGGGTCGTCGCGCCGGATGGGACGACCGTCCGGACCATCGCCACGAAGTACGAGGATGTTGGAGCCTCGGAGGAGTACCTGCAGGTCATCCGCGAGGGGATGCTGGGCTCGGTGCAGTACGGCGCAGGTATGCGCGCGGCGATCCCGGCCACCACGGTCGCAGGGAAAACCGGTACGGCCGAGTTCTTCAAGAAGGATGGCACGAAGTCACAACACGCCTGGTTCACGGGGTTCGCGCCCTACAACGACCCGCAGGTGGTGGTGACCGTTTATTTCGATATTGGCGTGGGCGGCGATAAGGCAGCCCCGGTGGCCGGCAAGATCCTCCAGTACTTCATGGAGAACGTGGCGCGATGAGCAGCCTTGCGTATGGCGGCTACGGCGGGCGCGTTCGCGCACCGGCCAGCGTCTGGCGGGGCTGGGACCGGTTCGACTACGTGATGGTGTTCGCCGCGGTTGGGCTGGTGATCTACGGCCTGCTCCTCATCTACAGCGGTTCGCTCCCGTGGTACGACGGCCCTGTCGCCAGCCTGGACAATCCATCAGCCAAGCAGGCCGTGTTCGCCGCGGTCGGCATCGTGGCCATGCTCATTGTTTCGAAGATCGACTACCACCACTTCATCCACTATTCGTGGGCGCTGTACCTGCTGGGCATCGTCTCGCTGATCGCGATCCTGGCGTTCGGCTCGACGGAGGGTGGCGCGAAGAGCTGGTTCACGTTCGGGCCGGTGCAGCTACAGCCTTCGGAGTTTGCCAAGATCGCCACCATCCTGCTGCTGGCGCGGTTCTTCAGCGAACATGGGGGCGATGCGCGCGAGCTCAAAGCGCTGCTCCTGTCGCTGGCAATCATGGTCCCGGTCGTCGGGCTGGTGTTCATCCAGCCGGACCTCGGAACTTCGCTGGTGTTTGGGGCGATCTGGCTCGGGATCGTCATCGTGGCGGGCGTGAGCCGGCGGCACCTGCTCATCATGGGTGCGGTCTTCGTGGCGTTGGCGCCCTTCGTCTGGACTTTTGGCATCGCGGATTACCAGGTGCAGCGCATTTCGGTACTGGTCGACCCGAATCGCGATCCGCTGGACACCGGCTTCACCACGCTCCAGGGCGAGATCGCGCTCGGTTCGGGGCAGGTGTTTGGTAAGGGCTTCACGAAGGGCGACCAGACCCAGCTCGAATACCTCCGGGTGGCCACGCGCGACTTCATCTTCAGCCTGCTGGGCGAGGAGTTCGGGTTTGTGGGGGCGATGGTGATGTTCGCCCTCTTCATCCTGTTGCTGATGCGGGGGATTCGCGCGGCGCAGCTTGCCGGCGACACCGCGGGGCAGCTTGTGGCCGTTGGCATCGTTATGTTGATTTTGATGCAGACCTTCATCAACATCGCCGTGAACGTGCGGCTGTTCCCGGTCACGGGCATCCCGCTGCCGTTCGTGAGCCAGGGCGGGTCATCGCTGGTGAGCCTGTTCGTGGCGCTGGGGATCCTGCAGAGCATCGTGATGCGCCACCGCGCCTACCGGCAGACGTAGGGCCTCGCGGACGCCTCAGGGCGCGGCGAGCACTTCCCGCCGGGCGAGGGCATCGGCCACCGTACGCGCCGGGACCAGGGCAATCCCCTCGGCGTGGGGCGTTCCCGGCGGGACCAGCGCGCGGGTGAAGCCGAGGCGAGCCAGCTCGCTGAGGCGCCGCTGGGCCTGCTGCACGGGCCGGACCGCTCCCGACAGCGCAACCTCGCCGAGGTAGGCCGTCCCGCGCGGCAACGGGCGGCCGGTGATGGCCGAGGCCAGGGCGGCGAGCACGGCAAGGTCGGCCGCCGGGTCGCGGAGGCGAAGCCCGCCGGAGACGCTGGCCACCACATCCATGCCCGATGCATCGAGGCCGCCCCGGCGCGCGAGCACCGCGAGGAGCAGGTGGAGGCGCGCGGTCTCGATGCCGGCGGCGATGCGGCGGGGCGACGCCAGGTTCGTGGGCACGGCCAGCGCCTGGACCTCGATCGCGAGCGGGCGGGAACCCTCGATGACGGCGGTGACGGCGCAGCCCGAGGCATCGGCGTCGTGCGCATCGAGCAACGCGGAGCTCGGGTTTTCGACGCTCTGGAGCCCGGCGCCGGTCATTTCGAAGACGCCCACCTCGTCGGTCGCGCCGAAGCGGTTCTTGACCGCGCGGAGCACGCGGAGCGCGCCCCCTTCAGCCCCTTCGAAGTAGAGGACGGCATCGACCAGGTGCTCCAGGAGCCTTGGCCCGGCGATGTCGCCGCCTTTGGTCACGTGGCCCGTGACGATGGTGCATACTTCGCCGCCTTTCGCGAAGGCGACCAGGCGTGCGCCGGCCTCGGCGAGCTGCGCGGGACCCCCCGAGCGGGACTCAAGACCTTCAATGTAAACGGACTGGATGGAATCGATGATGACGACGGTTGCGCCGCACCCTTCGGCGGCAGCGAGCGCCGCATCGAGGCTGGACTCAGGGATGAGCGTGATGGGGGCGTTGGCAACCTCGAGCCGTGCGGCGCGCATGCGTACCTGGCGAGGCGATTCTTCGCCGCACACATAGGCAACCACCTGCCCCTGCGCGGCAAGGCGGGCTGCGGCCTGGAGCATGAGCGTCGACTTGCCGATACCGGGGTCTCCTCCGACGAGCACAAGCGAGCCCGGGACGAGCCCCCCGCCGAGGACCCGGTCGAACTCGGGGATATCCGTCGACATGCGGCGGCCGGGCTCCTCCGAAACACCTGCAAGGGCGAGCGTCGCGCCGGGGACCACGGGCCGCCCCGAGGCCCGCGCAAGCGGTCCACGAGCGGCGCTCTCGAATTGTTCGAGGGTGTTCCACTGCTGGCATTCGCCGCAGCGGCCAACGTAGGCGACGGTTGTCCAGCCGCATTCGCGGCAGCGGTACCCACGGGTGGAACGGGCCATCGGGCGATTATAGGGACGGAGAGAGCTTCCGGGAGTCAGTTCGCCTCGGTGGCCTTCTCCAGGAAGGGTTTGACCGCGGCGGCCAGGGCGCGGTGCTCCGGATTCTGCAGCATGGGGTCGCGAGAGAGGACGCGGGTGGCCATAGAGCGGGCGCGGAGGAGGATGTCGCGGTCGGTAAGGCGGGCGACGCGAAGCATGGTGTTCGAGCCGCTCTGGAGGCGGCCCCAGGTCTCACCCTCGCCGCGCATGCGAAGGTCGACCTCGGCCAGCTTGAAGCCATCGGTGGTTTCGCACATCGCTTCCAGGCGCTCGCGCGCCTCGGGGCCGGGGTCATCCTCGCTGCTGAAGAGGAGGCAGTAGCTCTGCTTCTCCGAGCGGCCAACGCGGCCGCGGAACTGGTGGAGCTGGCTCAGGCCGAACCGCTCGGCGCCCTCGATGACGATGACGGTGGCGTTGGCAACATCGATGCCCACCTCGATGACGCTGGTGGAGACGAGCACCTGCGCCTCGTTCCGGGCGAATCGCCCCATCACTTCGTCTTTCTGGCGGGCGGGCATGCGGCCGTGCAGGAGTTCGAGGCCGTAACCGCGAAGCGGTCCGTTGCGCAGGTGCTCGAACTCCTCCTCGGCCGAGCGCACGTCGAGGGTCTCTGACTCCTCGACGAGCGGACAGATGATGTACGCCTGCTCGCCAGCATCGAGGCGCTTCCGCAGGAATGCGTAGGCATCGTCGCGCTCATGGGGCTGGTACCACCGCGTACGCACCGGCTTGCGGCCGGGCGGCATCTCATCGATGGTCGAAACCTCGAGGTCGCCATAGACCGTGAGCGCGAGGGTGCGCGGGATAGGCGTCGCGGTCATGACCAGCAGGTGGGGATTCATGCCCTTCTGGCGGAGCCGGGCCCGCTGCATCACTCCGAAGCGGTGTTGTTCGTCGACGACGGCGAGTCCCAGCCTCGGGATGGCGACGTCGTCCTCGAGGAGCGCGTGGGTCCCGATGATGATATCGGCGCCACCATGGGCGGCGTCGCCGCGGATCTGTTGCTTTTGCGAAGCGGTCAGCGACCCGGTGAGCATGAGGACGCGAAGGGGCCGGCCGAGCCAGGGCGGCGCGAACAGGCCATCGAGCGCGGACACCTGGCCACCGCCGAGCAGGCGCGAAAGCGAGCGGTAGTGCTGCTCGGCCAGGATCTCGGTGGGGGCCATGAGGGCGGCCTGGTAACCCGAGCAGACGGCGGAGAGCATTGCGGCGAAAGCGAGGACCGTCTTGCCGCTGCCAACATCGCCCTGGAGGAGCCGGAGCATCGGCTGCGGACCCAGGAGGTCGCGATCGATCTCGGCGAGGCAGCGTTGCTGCGCGCCGGTGAGCGGGAAGGGCAGCGACCGAAGCAAGCCTTCGCGTTCGGCCCGTGGCGAGAGCGAGGGCGCATCGTTGCCCTGCTGCCACTCGGCGCGGCGGATCAGCACGGCCGCCTGGACGGCGAGAAATTCTCCGATGGCCAGGCGGCGGCGAGCCTCCTCGGCGGCGCCGGCGTGGGGCGGGAAGTGGTATTCGCGGATCGCGTTCTCCACGGGGGAGAGGCCTTCCTCGCGCAGGAGCCAGCCGGGCACCGGGTCGGCAACTTCGCCAGCGAGCGCCTCGACGGCGGCCTTCACGGCATTGCGGATGGTGCGCTGGCCGAGGCCCTGGGTGGCCGGGTAGACAGGCTGGAGGCGACCGGCCTCGAAGGTGTCGTCGTCGGCCGGTTCGTACTCCGGGTTCTCCATCTGGATGCGGCCGCGGTATTCGCGGACTCGCCCCGAGAGAACCACGCGCTGACCTTCGGAGAGGGCGCGCGCGACAAAGGGCATGTTCCACCACATGGCCTTGAGCATGCCCGAGCCATCGGTGATGACTGCCTGGGTTCCGCGCAGCCGCCGCCCGAAGCGCACCTCGCCGATGGTGAAGATGTTCCCGACGACCGTCTGGGGCTGACTGCCCGGGCGGAGGTCGCTGATCCTGCGGAGGTCGGTGAAATCGTTGAAGCGCCGGGGAAAGAGGAACACCGCGTCGCCGGCGGTGGTCACGCCAAGGCGCTCGAAACGCGCGGCGGCCGCCTTGCCGACCCCGGGAAGCCGCGTGACGGGCGAGCCGGGCGCCAGGCGGCCGGTCTCAGGTGACGGCGCTGG
>JBBIVC010000071.1:0-9282 GCA_037439905.1 Thermoflexus sp. | reverse complement strand
GAGCGCCCCGGCGATGATGACGGCGATCTCGAGCGCCCGCATGGGGCGGATCTGGCCGATGATCTCGCGAAGAACGCGAGCGTTCAGGTCAGAAAGCGGCCGCTCCCGCCGCAGCTCCTCTTCCAGGTCGGCGAGTTCCTGCTTCGAGGGGAGCCGCAGGTTCCACAGCAGGAACGCCACTTCCTCGAAGGTGGAATGCTCCGCCAGGTCATAGATGTTGTAGCCGGAATAGATCAGCTCGCCTTTCTGGCCATCGATGCGGCAGAGCTTGGTCGCGGCGACGTTAACGCCCTCGAGACCTCGGGCGACGGCTTCGGACATGCGCGGACTCCTCGGGTCAGGATTGTATACAGCGCGCGCATTCTACCACCGCGCAGGTTCCCTGTCCGTGCGCGCACCATCCCGGTTAGACCCGCTCGGCCACCAGCGTCCCCATCTTCGCGGTATCGACCACAACCGCCCCCTTCCCCGCGATATCGGGCGTCCGGTAACCCTCCCGGATGACGCCATCCACCGCTTCCTCGATGGCCGCTGCCTCCGCTTCGAGCCCCAGCGATAGACGGAGCATCATCGCGGCGCTGAGGATCATTGCGAGCGGGTTGGCCTTCCTCTGCCCGGCGATATCCGGGGCGCTGCCGTGGATCGGCTCATACAGCCCGATGCCCGTGCCATCCTTCCGCCGCCGTCCCAGGCTGGCCGATGGCATCATCCCCATCGAGCCCGCCAGCATGGCCGCTTCGTCGGTCAGGATGTCGCCAAACATGTTCTCCGTGACGATCACATCGAAGCTTGCCGGCCTCCGGACCAGGTACATGGCGCAGGCATCGACCAGGATGTGTTCGAGCTCCACATCGGGGTACTGCTTGCCGACCTCGCTCGCGATCTCCCGCCAGAGCTGGCCCGTGCGGAGCACATTCGCCTTATCGACGCTGGTCACCTTCTTGCGCCGCTGGCGCGCGAGCTGGAAGGCGACGTGGCACACGCGCGCGACTTCCTTCTCGCTGTAGCGCAGCGTATCAACGCCCTGGCGGCCGCTGGCGTTCTCCCAGCGCTTCTTCGGCTGGCCGAAGTACAGCCCCCCCGTGAGCTCCCGGATCACGACCATGTCGACCCCCTGCAGCACCTCCGGCTTCAGTGTGCTCTCGTCGATCATCTCGCTGTGGATGCGCACCGGGCGCAGGTTGGCGAACAGCCCGAGTTGCTTGCGCATCCCCAGGATCGCGTCCTCGGGACGGACCGCCGCCTTCGGGTCATCCCACTTCGGCCCGCCCACGGCGCCAAACAGCACCGCCCGTGAGGCCTTCGCACGGGCCACCGTCTCTGGCCGCAATGCGGTGCCGTACTTGTCGATGGCGGCGCCGCCGATCGTCTCTTCTTCGAACTGGAATTCGTGCTTGAAGCGCTTCTCGATGCGGCCGAGGACCTTCAGCGCCTCTTCCATCACTTCGGGCCCGATGCCATCGCCAGGGGTCAGCAAAATGCGGTAGGTGGACATAGTGGGCCGGATCGTAGGCCCGCCGGCCGCACCCGTCCAAGGGAAGCGCGGCGCCCATTCCGCCGGCCGCCCGCTCAGTCCTCCAGGTCATCCCCGCTGTGCGGGAGCACCATGTCCGGCGCCTCGTGCTGGGGCAGCGGCGACGCGATCTGGTCGTCGGCAGCCAGCGGAGGGATGGAGATGTTCATCAGGACCGCATCGGCGCCCGCCGGCGTTGCACTGTGCCGGCTCCCCGGCCAGACCGGCAGCGCGCCGTACGGTTCGAGGAGCGTCTCGACACCGTCGACATCAACCAGCACCGAGCCTTCCAGCGCCACGTAAATCTGCATCGACCGCCGGTGGATGTGCCCGGCCACCGCATCGCCAGACGATGTCATCCTGAAGACGCGCACACTCGCCGTGGGGCACTCGAAGTCCTGCAGGATCTGGTAGAGGCCAACGGGGGCGGGGCGTGGATTCGTCATCGGAGTCGCTCCTCTGTGGTGTGCTCTGTCCAGTCTCTCCCCCGGGTCAACCGGGGGGCATGGCTGAACGGCCGCATTGAACGGGTCCGCACGGGCGATGATGATGCGCCGGTCCGAGGAGGTTTGCCATGTCGATCGCTGCCCGTCTGAAAGAGGTGGGAATCGAAATCCCGCCGCCGCGAGGCCCCGCCGCCAACTACGTCCCGGCAGTCACCGCGGGCGACCTCGTGTTCGTCTCGGGCCACGGGCCCTACCGCAACGATGGCTCGCTGGTCACCGGCAAGGTGGGCGCGGAGCTCACGGTCGAAGAAGGCTACGCCGCGGCGCGTGCCACCGCCCTCGCCTGCCTTTCTTCGCTCCAGGCGGAGATCGGCAGCCTCGACCGGGTAAAGCGCATCGTGAAGCTGCTCGGCATGGTGAACTGCGACCCGGCCTTCACGATGCATCCCCAGGTCATCAACGGGGCGAGCGACCTCCTGGTCGAACTCTTCGGCGAAGCGGGCAGGCACGCGCGGTCGGCCGTCGGCATGCAGAGCCTGCCCATGAACATCGCCGTCGAGATCGAGATGGTGGTCCAGCTCCACTAATCCCGGCCCCCGAACCAGTCCGCGGTATGGCTTGCCGCAGCCGCCAGGAGGCGAAGGTAGCTCTCTCGGGGCACCTCCACCCCGCCCATCCGCCGCGTGTGTTCCGTCAGCACCTGGATGTCGATCAGCTCGATGCCGATGCGCAGACCATGCTGCACCAGCGCGACCATCGCGACCTTCGAGGCATCGGTGACGCGATGGAACATCGATTCCGCTCCGAACATGGCGCCCACGCCCACGCCGTAGAGGCCCCCGGCCAGCTGGCCGTCCCTGGTCCAGGCCTCCACGCTGTGAGCCCACCCCAGGCTGTGCAGCCTCGTGTACCCCGCGATGAGCGCCGGGGTGATCCAGGTGCCCTCGGGACGGTCCTCAGCGCAGGCCCGCATCACCGCCTCGAAGGCGAGGTCCACGGTCACCCGGAAGCGGCCGCTCCGGGCGGTACGCCCGAGCCGCCGGGTGATGACAAGCCCATCGAGCGGGAGGATCGCTCGCGGGTTGGGCGAAAACCACAGGTACTCCTCGTCAGGGTGCGGCCAGGGGAAGATCCCGGCGCGGTAGGCCGCCACGATGCTCTCCGGGGCGAAGTCGCCGCCAGCGCCCACGAGGCCTTCGGCCGGCGCTCGCCGGACATCGGGGAACCGCCACCGGGAAGGCGGAAGCGGCTGCGGCCGGCAGGGTGTGTGGACGCTGATATCCAGCACGACCGGCCTCCCGGCCGAATCGCGCAGCGGGCCGGGCTCACCGCTCATCGGGCGGGGGAACCGGGGGACCTGCGCTCACCACGAACGTCACCATCCCGCGCGCGACCAGCTTCCCCTCGCCGGTTGTCACATCGACCTCGGTGAAAATCGCGGTCCGCCCGGCCTTCACCACGCGCGCTGTGGCAATCAGTTCGCCGCCCGCCGCGGGCGAAAGATAGGTCACGTGCAGGTCGCTGGTGGCATGCGGCCGCGCCTTGATATCGGCCGGGTCGCGCAGCGAGCGGACAGCTCCACCCGCCGCCGAGTCCACCAGGCTGGAGATCACGCCACCATGGACAACATGGTTGTAGTTCAGGTGATGGTCCTGCAGGGCGATGCGGTTCACCACCCGCCCGCGCTCCGCCGAGACGGTCTCGATGCCGACCAGGCCCCAGTACCGCCCCGAGTAGAGCTCCCGCAGGCTTTCGAGGATCTCGTTGCTCATCGGCGGCAACCTTGCCCTACCCGGGCCGCGGAAGCAACGTGGATCCGGTCGTAGCTGCGCTACAGTACCCTCGTGACTCGCAAGCCCTCGCCCTCAGCCGCCCTCAGGCGCCAGCTGGACCGCTTCCGAGCCCTCCGCGGCGACCCGGCTGCCTCCCGCGCGCTCGCCCGCGAAATCCTCGCCGCGGAAGCCAATGCGGAGCTCCTTCTCGCCGCGCTCCATGCCCTCGCTGGCGATGTGCGCTTCGAAGACCACGACCTGCTGCGCGACCTGTATGGGTGGCTCGAACAGGACTTCCGCCGCCGGGACCCGGGCGGGACTATCCGGGTCGAGGTGCTGCGGCTGCTCTGGCACCTCCGCTCGCGGGAAGACCTCGACCTTGCGGAGGCTGCCTCGTCAAGGGTGGAAGTGACAGTCAACGGCCGGGGAGAAATGCTCCGCGCGGCCGGGCTGGCCCTCCTGGGTGTGCTCGACCCCGATGCCGCGGCCTACCGTGCAGCCGCCATCCTCGCGGCGGTCGATGCCCACCCGATGAACGCGGAGCCAGCTCTCATCGCCGCACGCCTGCTCGGCTCCCTTGGGCACACGGTCGCGCTTACTGCCCACGTCCTCCGCCCGCCGCGGGCCGAGCCCGCGGAAGTCACCGCCGAATGCCTCCGGGGCCTCGCTGGTCAGCCCGTCCGCCACATCCGGCCCGTGCTCGACCTCTACGCGAGCGCCGAAGACGACGTGATCTTGCTGGGCCTGGCCGACCTGGTGGTCTCGCTTGAGGCAGGCGAGGCGGTGGACGCGACGGTCCGCCGCATGCTCGCCGGGGCCGCCACGCCGGAAGGTTACGAGTTCCTGGTCACCGCCATCGTCGCCAGCCGCAGGGCTGACCTGGTCGCGGTGCTGCTCGATTCGCTCCCGCGCGAGGTCCTGGAGCCCCGGCTCCGCGCTGCCCGTGGGGCGCTCGAACTCGCGCCGCCGGCGCCCGAAGTGCTCGCGGCCATCGGCGCGTTGGACGTTCGCCTGGGAGCTACCCGCGGGAGCCCGGACCGGGCTCGGGAGTAGCCACTCAGCAGCCGGGTTCGCCCGTGTTACCGCAGCAGTCGCTCCGCCGGCGGAGCTTGGTCCAGTTGTTGCGCGCCAGCATCCACAGCTTCGCCCCAAAGGGCGCGTCGTAGGTCCGCCAGTTCGTCACCACCGCCCGAAAGCTCGGGCGAGCACGCCGCGCGCTCATCAGGCGAGCGATGCCGTGCTCGGGAACAGCGGGTTGCGCCGCCCTTCGTACGCCGTGATCTGCTGCTCCGCAAGCAGTGTGAGCCCGATGTCGTCGAGCCCATTGAGCAGGCAGTGCTTCACGAACGGGTCGATTTCGAAGCGCCGCGACCAGGCGCCGTCCGAGGTCGCGACGGTCTGCGACTCCAGGTCGACGACGAGCTCGGAGGAAGGCCGCTCTTCCGAACGCGAGATCAGGTAGTCGCAATCCTCCTGGGGGAGGACCACCGTAAGCAGCCCGATCTTCGCCGAGTTGTTCCGGAAGATGTCGGCGAACGAAGGCGCGATGATGACGCGGAGCCCCATGTCTTCGAGCGCCCACGGCGCGTGCTCGCGCGACGAGCCGCAACCGAAGTTCGGCCCCGTAACCATGATCGGCGCGCCCTTGAACTCCGGGTTGTTGAGCACGAAGTCCGGGTCTTTCTTCCACTCGTCGAAGGCAAACGGCCCAAAGCCGGTCCGCTCGATCCGCTTCAGGAACTCCTTGGAGATGATCTGGTCGGTATCGACGTCCGCGCGGTCCAGGGGGATGGCGCGGCCCTTCACCGTCTCAAACTTCTTCATTCGTGGCCCCCTACTTCCATTCCCGGATATCAACGAAATGGCCGGCGATGGCCGCTGCCGCAGCCATCTGCGGGCTCACCAGGTGCGTTCGGCCGCCCCGGCCCTGGCGCCCTTCGAAGTTCCGGTTCGAGGTGCTGGCGCAGCGCTCGCCCGGCGCCAGGATGTCCGGGTTCATGCCAAGGCACATCGAACAGCCCGCGTCGCGCCATTCGAAGCCAGCGTCCTTGAAGATGCGGTCCAGGCCTTCCTGCTCGGCCTGCAGCTTCACCAGCCCCGAACCGGGCACCACCATGGCCCGCACCGAGCTGGCAACCCTGCGGCCCTTCACAATCCCGGCCGCTGCCCGCAGGTCCTCGATCCGCGAGTTGGTGCACGACCCCAGGAACACGCGGTCGATCCTGATGTCCTGGATCGCCGTGCCGGGCTCCAGGCCCATGTAGACCAGCGACCGCTCGGCCAGCTCCTTCGCCTGTGGGTTTGGAGCCTCATCCGGCGAGGGCACGCGCCCGGTCACCGGCACGCTCTGTGCCGGAGTGGTGCCCCAGGTGACACACGGCTCGATCGCCGCGCCGTCCAGCGTGACGTACGTGTCGAATTCCGCGCCCTCATCCGTCGGGAGCGACTTCCAGAACTCGATGGCGCGCTCCCAGTCCTCGCCCTGCGGTGCCCGGGGGCGTCCTCTCATGTAGGCGAACGTCGTCTCGTCCGGGGCCACCAGCCCTGCGCGCGCGCCCCCCTCGATGGACATGTTGCAGATGGTCATCCGCCCTTCCATCGAAAGGTTGCGGATGACGTCGCCCCGGTATTCGATGACGTGCCCCACGCCGCCCGAGACCCCGATCTGCCGGATGACCGCCAGGATCACGTCCTTGGCGGTGACGCCGGGGTGCAGCTCGCCGTTCACCTCCACCGACATCGTCTTCGGTTTCGCCTGCGGCAGCGTCTGGGTGGCGAGCACGTGCTCCACCTCGCTCGTCCCGATGCCAAACGCGAGCGCGCCAAACGCCCCGTGCGTCGCGGTGTGGCTATCGCCGCACACGATGGTCATCCCCGGCTGCGTGAGGCCCTGCTCCGGCCCGATCACGTGGACGATGCCCTGGCGGATGTCGTTCACGCCGAACATCGGGACGCCGAACTCCTCGCAGTTCTTCCGGAGCACCTCCACCTGCTGCACGGAGAGCGGGTCGGTCCACGGCTTATCGCGGTCGATCGTCGGCACATTGTGGTCGACCGTGGCGAGGGTGAGGTCGGGCCGGCGGACCTTCCGGCCCGCCAGCCGCAGCCCTTCGAAAGCCTGGGGCGACGTGACCTCGTGGACCAGGTGCAGGTCGATGTACAGCAGGTCGGGCTTGCCCTCTTCGCTGGCGACGACGTGGTTATCCCAGATCTTCTGGATGATGGTGCGGGGCTTCGTCATGAAGGTGTGGGCTCCGGGCGGGGCATGAATGTGAAGTGCATCACATCGTAACAGAGCCGCGCGCTCGGCTCAGCGCACCAGCCGCCGCCGCTCCGAGGTGCGGGTGCGCCGGGGAGCCTCCTCGACCTCGTCCCCGGCTTCGAGCGCCCGCCGCACGCACGAAACGAGCGCACCTACCCCGCGCGATCCCTGGAACACGTATTTCTTGCCCGAGCTCTTCGCTTCTGCGGTGACCCGCGCCGAGGCCGCGTGGCCGATGCAGGCCGTGTTCACCACGATCAGGTCGCTCGTCCCGGCGGCGAGCCCGAGCGCCTGTGCGCTGTTCTTCGCTTCATCCGGGTCGAGCCAGGTCACCTCGATGCTCCACTTGCCTTCCAGGATGGGGAGCGCATTCTTCCGGAGCCATGCGTGCCCCCCGGCGATGACGACCCGCCGGCCGGCCAGGCCCGCATCCTCGGACAGCCCGGCGGGGCTCGCCTGGCGTTCAACGAGGTACGCGGCCATGGCCGGGTAGACCAGCGACAGCCCTTCGATCTCATGCCGCAACGTGCCCGCCTCTGGCCGGCTTGTTAGCGCAAGGAGGTTGTCCGCGAGCTCCTCGAACGGCTCGCCCGCTTCCAGCGCCAGTTCGAGCGCGACTTCGAGGGCGGCGTGCCTGATCGCCTTGAACGAGGCGGCGAGCTCATGGCACGTTGTCCGCAGCTCTTCCACGCGCCCATGCCGCAGCAGCTCGCGCACCAGCCGGTTGAAGGCCTCTTCGCCGTCGACGTCGTGGCCGCGGCGCTGGGCTTCGGCGAGCGCCCGCCGGTACATGGCGACGCGCTGCTCGTGAGTGAACCGCTCCGCTCCGATGATGCCGCCGTCTTCGATCATCCCGGCAATCGCATTGAGCTGGGAATCCCCCCGCGGTGATTCAGCCACAAGGTCGAGCAGTTCGAGCAGCACGCCGGGTTCGGTAATGCCCTGTTCGATCGCCCTGGGGATGACCTCCTCGGCGAGACGGTGCGTCAGTCCGCCGGCGTTTCCGCTCTGCATCATGAAGACGTCGAGGAGGTGGGGAGCGGAAGTGTCGAGCCGCACATCCCCGAGGAACTGGATGTAGCCCGGGAAGTTGCGGACGATGGCTGCGTGTCCTGCCGCGGCCGGGGCGAACGCGGCCAGGAATTCGCCGTAGGGCCGCTCCTGTGAGCCAACCCGCACGTGGCGCAAGAGCGCCCTGCGCTCCTCCACCGTCGCCCACTCGGCGGGCCCGCTCGCGACGCATGCGAGGCAGGCCAGCGCCGCAAGCGCCGCCGATTCGGGCTGCGCGCCTTCGAGCCGCGCCAGGCACGCCTCGACCAGCCAGCGCAGGTCCTTCATCGATTCCGCCGGGTCCGGCGAGGGCCAGCGGTAGCGCCACTCCTCCATCGATTCCGCTTCGAGCAACGCATTCGCCAGGATTCCGACACCGAGGGCGAAGCCGTCGGGGCCGATCTCCCGGTCGCGCAGCAAGTCCGAAACGCGCTCGGCCGCCATCCAGCTGTTTCCCCGCGATACCGCGAGCAGATGCGCCACCCGGCTCAGGTCGCTCAACGCCGGGTCGGCCCGCCGGAGGACCCGGTCGTTGACCAGGTACTCGAGCCGGGCGAGCGCCTCCTTCGATGCAAGCGCCTCCGGCGAAAATCCAAGCCCGGCCCGGTGAATGTCCGACCGGAGCGCCTCGAGAAGGTCCTGGTTGTGCTGCAATTCCCGCGCCGGCCCGCAGGCTGCCGCCAGCAGCCCGCGAGCGGCTGCACCGTAAGTATCGAGCGCGTGGCGCACCAGGTCCTCATCGGCCGGGCCAGCACCGTCCTCGAGTGCCCGGCGGAGGTAGCTCAGGGCGCTGTCGGGGTCGCCTGCCATCCACGCCACAATCCCGGCAACGGCCTGCAGGTCCCGTACCTCGCCCGGTGGCGCGGTCTGCATCCGGGCATTCACCGCGGCGCGGGCGGCAGGTGCGTCCCGGCTCGCCTGCAGCAGCAGGTCGTGCCACGACTGGTCCAGGTGCGCCGGTTCTTCCGCCGGCGCGGCCGCAACGGCGGGCGCGGGCGGCGGAGCGATGGAGACGGGCTGCGCGCCCCGCAGGATCGCCACCAGCTCCTCGACGGCGGTCGCCAGCCGGTCCAGCCGCTCGATGAGCGCCCCGGGCGATGGAGTTTCCCCCGTCTCGCCGGCCGGCGCTTCTCCTGCGGCGGCCGGCGAAGGACGCTCTTCCAGCGCCGCCTCGACGGGCGGCGCGGGCGGCGCCACGCTCCGGGCCAACGCTGCTTCCTCGTCTCGCGCGCGCAGTTC
>JBBIVC010000070.1:0-9287 GCA_037439905.1 Thermoflexus sp. | reverse complement strand
CCTTGGCCACGTCGGCGAGGTGGTGGAGCAGTTCGAGGAAGAGCTGGAGATGCGCCGCCTGTTCGATGCTGGCCAGGCCAGCGACGGGCGCTTCCTCGAGCTGCGGGAGCAGCTGGTGCGGCGCCGTCGCGCGGAGGCCGAGCCGTATCTTGAAGCCGCCCGGAACTCGCTCATCGAGCTCGTGCGGGCCGCTGAACCCCACCGCGTGACCATTGGGGTGGAGAACCGGTATCACTACCACGAAATCCCCCACCCGGCCGAGTACGAACAGGTCTTCGAGGGGCTCGATCCCGCGCAGGCAGGCTACTGGCACGATGTGGGCCACGCTGAGGTCCTTCACCGGCTCGGGCTGATCGACCGGCGCACCTGGCTGGACGCATGGAGCAAGAGAATCGTTGGCGCTCACCTCCACGACGTCGAGGGGATCGGTGATCACCGCGCCCCCGGCGACGGGGATGTGAGCTGGGACTACGTGGTCGCGGGAGTCGGGGCGCTCCCCGGCTACACCCTTGAAATCAATCAGCACCAGCCGGACGAAAGGGTCCGCGCCGCCATCGCGTTCCTTTCGAGGATTGGCCTCCGGTAACGTCAGAACTCCAGGTCGAGGCTGATATCGAGCGCCCTGGCGCTGTGCGTGAGCGCGCCAACCGAGATAGCGTCGACGCCGGTCTCCGCAATCCCGCGCACGGTCTCGAGGTTCACGCCGCCGCTGGCTTCGAGCTTTGCGCGGCCGCGCGCCCGGCGCACGGCTTCTGCCATCTCCGCCGTGCTCATGTTGTCGAGCAGGATCCACTCGGGGCCGGCCTGGAGCGCCGCCTCGAGCTGCGCGAGTGAGTCGATTTCCACTTCGACCGGGATGCCGGGCGTTCGCCGGCGGATGGCCGAGACCCCCTCGGCCAGCGATTGGCCCGCGCGCGCGAGCGCTTCGCGGTGGTTGTCCTTGATCATGGCCATCACGGCCAGGTCGCGGCGGTGATTCGTCCCCCCGCCGCACCGGACCGCGTATTTCTCCAGGTCCCGCAGGCCGGGGGTCGTCTTGCGCGTGTCCAGGATGACCGCCCGGGTGCCCGCAATCGCGTCGACGAACATGCGCGTGAGCGTGGCGGTCCCCGAAAGGCGCTGGAGAAAGTTCAGCGCGACTCGCTCGGCCTGGAGAATGGCCCGCGCGGGCCCGGCGACCTCGGCGAGGATCGCTCCTCGGCGGAAGAATTGACCTTCGTCGATGTGGACGGTCACCGCGACGGCCGGGTCGAGCAGCCGGAAGGCCTCCGCCGCGACCATCATGCCGGCGAGCACTCCCTCCTGCTTCGCCAGGAAGCGGGCAACCCCGGCGAGGTCCGGGGGGACCGTCGCGAGGGTGGTGGCGTCCTCGAACGCGCGGTCCTCCTCGAGTGCGGCCCGGACCGCCGCGCGGACGGCGTCCATCGGTGGCGGCTCAATATGCACGGGCGAACACCTGCTGCCGTTTCCAGTGGAGGTCGTCTCTCGCGGGGAAGTCACTGCGGTAGTGGCCGCCACGGCTTTCGGTGCGGTTGAGCGCCGCGCGGAGCATCAGTGTGGCCATGACGGTCATCTGCCGTCGTTCGAATGCCGGCCGGGTTCGCTCTTCCGGCGGGGCAGGCCACGATGCGATGGTCGCGAGTGCCGCCTCCATATCGCCGGCGTTCCGTTCGATGCCGGCCGCATCCCACATGAGCTGTTGCAGTGCGGCGTGGGATGGGGCAGCGGTCGCGGGCGGCTCCAGCGTGGTGCGCCCTGGCCTTGGTTCCGCGCAGCCCCCTTCGCCGCTGGAGATGTGCTCGACTACACGCTTGCCGAACACCACGGTTTCCATCAGCGAGTTGCTCGCCAGGCGGTTGGCGCCGTGCACGCCGGTGCAGGCCACCTCGCCGCAGGCGTACAACCCCGGCACGGTGGTCCGCCCGTGGATATCGGTGCGGACTCCGCCCATGAGGTAATGCGCGGCGGGCGAGACCGGGATAGGGTCCTTCCGCATGTCGATGCCGGCGTCCATGCAGTAGGCGAAGATCGAGGGGAACCGGGCCGCGAGGTCGACCGATTTCAGCCCGGTGCAATCGAGGAACACGTTCTGCGTTCCCTCCCTGCGCATTTCCGCGACGATCGCCCGCGCCACGATGTCGCGCGGCGCCAGGTCGCCGAGGGGGTGGTACCCGCGCATAAACGCCACGCCCCCGGCGTTTCGCAGGGTGGCCCCCTCGCCACGGACGGCTTCGGAAATGAGGAACGTGGGCACCCCGGGGACGCGCAGCGAGGTCGGATGGAACTGGTAGAACTCTATATCGGCGATCTCCGCCCCGGCATCGAAGGCGAGGGCGATGCCGTCGCCGGTCGCAACCTCCGGGTTCGTCGTGTGCGCGTAGAGCTGTCCTGCGCCGCCGGTAGCCAGCACGACGACGGGGGCCTCGTAGTGCTCGGTGGCGCCCGTCTGCAAGGCCACCGCTTCCACGCCGGTCACGCGCCCCCCCGCGACCAGGAGACGGGTTGCCAGCGTGTGGTCCAGGATGGTGATCGAGGGGTCGGCCGCGGCATGCGAGAGGGCCGTCTCGATTTCGGCGCCGGTCCGGTCGCCACCGGCATGGAGCACTCGCGACCGGCTGTGCGCGGCCTCGCGGCCAAGCGCGACTTCGCCGTCGAGCGAGTCGAACGAGACGCCGTAGGCAACGAGGTCCCGGATGCGGGCCGGGGCTTCGAAACAGAGCACCCGCGCCGCCTCCTCATCCACGAGGCCGGCGCCTGCCGCGATGGTATCGGCCAGGTGTTGCTCCGGCGAATCAAGCGGGCCTACCGCTGCCGCAATGCCCCCCTGCGCCCAGCGGGTGTTGCAATCGTCGATGGAGCCCTTCGTCAGGACGAGGACAGGGCCGAGCCGCCGCGCCTCGAGCGCGACAAACAGGCCGGAAATGCCGCTGCCGATGACGATCAGGGCGTAGCTGGATCGCTGCGGGCCGGCCATGGGAGTTAGTGTAGTTACTACACTAACTCGGCCGCAACGTGCTGGTAGTGCGCCACCGGGGATACACTACCCCCTGGCGGATGCCGTCTACACTGCCGCGGAGCAGCCCCTTGGCCATCATTCCTATTCGCCGCGCGGGCGACCCCGTCCTTCGGGAGAAAGCCCGGCGCGTGCGAACCATCGATAAGTCCATCCACAAGCTCATCGAGGACATGTGGGAAACCATGTACGACGCGCCCGGCGTTGGCCTGGCCGCGCCGCAAATCGGAGTCTCCCTGCGTGTCATCGTGATCGATGTCGGCGATAAGGAGCCCATCGCCCTCGTCAACCCCGAGATCGTCAAGCGCTCGGGAGAGCGGCGCGTGGATGAGGGATGCCTCTCGGTGCCCGGCTACCGTGGCGAGATCACCCGCTCCGTCAAGGTCATCGCCCGCGGAATCGACCCCTATACGGGTAAGGAAGTCCGCATCAAGTCGGAGAACGACCTGATGGCCGAGGCCCTGGAACACGAGATCGACCACATCAACGGCATCCTCTACATCGACTACCTCGCGAGCCCGGACGCGCTCATCCCCTTGAGCGACGCACCCGAGGTTCGCGGCTAGCCGCCCCGGCCGGGCAAGGAGCAGACATGTTCATCGAGACGATCCAGGCGCGCGAAGTACTCGATTCGCGCGGCAACCCGACCCTGCATGTGTCCGTCGCGCTGGCCGATGGCGCCGCCGGCGAGGCGATGGTCCCATCGGGCGCGTCGACCGGCGCGCACGAGGCTGTTGAACTGCGCGACGGCGGGAGGCGGTACGGCGGAAAGGGGGTCCTCAAAGCCGTCCAGAACGTGAATACCACCATCGCCAGGGCGCTGGAAGGCTTCCCGGCGACCGAGCAAAGGGTGGTCGCCCGCCTGCTTTGTGAACTCGATGGGACCCCGAACAAGGGCAAACTTGGCGCCAACGCCATCCTGGGCGTTTCCCTCGCCACCGCCCGGGCCGCCGCCGACTCCCTCGGCATCCCGCTCTACCGTTACCTTGGCGGCGCATCGGCCCACCGGCTCCCCGTGCCGATGTTCAACATCCTCAACGGCGGCAAACACGCGCCGGACTCCACGGACTTCCAGGAGTTCATGGTGATGCCGGTCGGCGCTGAGAGCTTCAGCGAAGGCCTCCGCATGGGCGCCGAGGTGTACCACGCCCTCAAGGCCGTGCTGCACGACCGCGGCGCCATCACCTCGGTGGGCGACGAAGGCGGGTTCGCGCCCTCACTCCCCGGCAACGAAGAGGCCGTCCAGGTTGTCCTCGAGGCGGTGGAACGCGCTGGCTATAAGCCCGGCACCGACATCGTCCTGGCGCTCGACCCGGCGACGACCGAGCTGTTCGGGAACGGGAAGTACGCGCTGGCGAAGGAAAAGCGCGTGCTGACGTCGAAGCAGATGGTCGAGCACTGGGCATCGTGGGTAGAGAAATACCCGATCCGCTCAATCGAGGACGGCCTGGCGGAAGACGACTGGGAAGGCTGGGCGGCGCTGGTCGCCAGGCTCGGCGACCGTTGCCAGCTCGTTGGCGATGACCTCCTGGTCACCAACCCCGAACGCATCAGGCGCGCGATCGGCGAGAAGGCGGCCAACAGCGTACTCGTGAAGCTCAACCAAATCGGCACGCTCACCGAGACCCTCGAAGCCGTGGAAACGGCCCAGCGCGCCGGCTGGACCGCCGTCATCAGCCACCGCTCGGGCGAAACCGAGGACACGTTCATCGCCGACCTTGCGGTGGCAACCGGTGCCGGGCAAATCAAGACGGGCGCCCCTGCGCGGAGCGAACGGACCGCCAAGTACAACCGGCTGCTGGCGATCGAAGCCGAGCTTGGGCCCGGCGCCTCCTACGCAGGCTGGGATGCCATCAAGCAGCTTGGCCCCAAACCGGTACGCGAGGCCGCGCCCAGGCCCCGGGCGCGGGCTGAGCGTCGTCCTCCACGTGCCCGGCACTGAGATGACTCCAGAACTGCGGGCGATCCTCGATCGCTTCATCTACGAGCAGGCGACCGTCATCCACATGGTGACCTCGCTTCCACCTGGTGGGATCGACAGGGTCATGCCGGGTCCCGGCTGGACGGTACGCCAGCTTGTCGCCCATTTCGCCGACTCGCAGGAGAGGCACGCGTCCACGATCGAGCGCTGGCTTGCCGGCGAATCAGCGGCGCCCGGCGAATTCGACATCGAGCGCATCAATGCGATGAGTGCGGACGCCAATGCCGCCACGCCGCTGCCCGACCTGCTGACGCGGCTGAGGAAGTCGCTTCGCACGCTCATTGCCGCGTTCGAAAACGTCCCGGGGTTCATGGTGGAAGCGCACCTTGACGGAGACCCCGCTATCGAGGCGTTTCACGCATGGGAACGTCACTACCGGGACCACGCGTTCGACCTGCTCGATGTTTCGCCCGAGCTGAAGTTCGACCCACTGGTGCTCAACTGGATCCTGTACGCGGAGTTCGAGGACGAGGAGTTCTGCGCCCGCCAGCGGGCGCTCCTCGACGAGGTCCGCAAGCACTACGCCTCCACGCCTGGCGTGGAAATCGAGGACGGGGCATGAGTGGCGGCGGGTTCCGGGTTTCACCACCCCGGGTGTCCCCGGTGGCCACGCGCGCCCCGAAGCCGCCAGCCGGCCCGGGAGGGAGCGCCGACGCGTACCGCCAGACCGCGTTTGTCCTCGGCGAAGAGGTTGAGCTGTTGCTCGATGGGCTCAACCTCGAAGGCGCTATCGCCGGGGCCTCTTCGGCTGCGAACTATCGCACACAGCAGATGGCGGCAGCGCTCGGGCCCTGGTCGCGCTCCTGGTTGTCGCGCCTCGAAGCGCTGCACGCGATCGAATGGGGAAACTACGCCGCCGCGGTGACACTGGTGCGGGCGGCGGCGGATTACCAGGCCTCGGCGTTGTACATGCTGCGCACCGGCGCCGCCGAGTGGCAGGAGTGGCTCGACGCCGCCGGGATTGGACCAGCGCACGATCAGCACGCGACTGAGTTCCGGCTGCATGCCTTTCGCGCGGCCGAGGTGCTGGCGGCCCACGACATCCTCGGGCCGGTCTACCGGGCGGCGATGGACCTTTCGCTATCGCACTTCGGTTCGACATTGCTGCTGGCGGGAAACGAGTCCGCCCCCGGCCGTGTGCTGATGACCTTCGGCGACCGGGACTTCCACCTCGGGCTCGCGGAGTTGCACCTGGGATGGCTTGCACAACTCGGGATCGCCCAGGTTGATGCGCTCCGCGAATTCGAAGGCGTGTTCGCGATCCCCGAACCGGCGATGCTCGACGCCTGGCGGGAGAGCGCCGCAACGCTGGTCGCCCGCCACGACCGGTGCAGGGTTGAGACGATTGAGCGCGATGGGGAGAAGCGCTACCTGGTGCACGAGTGGCGGCGTGAGCCGCGGGCAGCGCCAAAGCGCCTGCTGCTCTGAACCGCGGCTAACGGGCACCGGGTGTAGCATGTGCATCCATGCGACGAGTTCTGTTTCTGCTTGCCTGCGCCCTGCCGCTGTTGCTGGCCGCCGGCTGCGGCGATGACGACGATGCGGCCCCGGCGCCAACCGGCCCCGCCGGCACCGACGAGGACTACCTCCGCGCGATCTGCATTGGCACAACCAACTTCTCCAACGCGCTCCTGAGCAAGACCACGGCCGACGAAATCGCCGTCGTCGTGCGCGAATTCGCCGACCAGATGAAGGCACTGAACCCCCCGGCCGACCTGCAGGAGTACAACAAGCAGTTCGTTGCGTACCTCGAGGCCGCGCTCGAGGAGCCGACGTCGCTGGTGACCACCGCGCCGCCGGAGCCGCCGTCCGACGCCCGGCGCCGGCTGGCCGCGCTGGAATCGAGCATCCCCGAGTGCAAGGACCCAACGTTCTTCAGCCGGAACGAGACGCCATAACCCTGGCAGGGCGAGGCCGAAACGCGGCACCGGACTATACTGAGCACCAACGCCGGAGCACCGGCTAGAGGAGAGCCATGCCGACACCGTACGCGTACTTCCAGGGCAACATCGTCCCGCTCAGCGAGGCGAAGATCGGGGTCATGACCCACGCCTTCAACTACGGTACGGCAGTGTTCGAAGGCATCCGCGGAAACTGGAACTCTGACGACCAGACCACCTATCTCTTCCGCATGCGTGAGCACTTCGAGCGGCTGGGACAAAGCTCGAAGATCCTGACCCTCCAGATGCACGAGACGGTGGACAGGCTGTGCGAAATCGCCGTCGAGCTCGTCGAACGCAGCGGATTCACCGAGGACGTGTACCTCCGGCCGATGGTCTACCTTTCGAGCGAGCAGCTTGGCGTGCGCCTGCACAACCTGGAAAGCAGCACGCTCATCTTCCTCACCCCGTTCCCTGCCTACCTCCCCGAGGTCGCGCGCTGCCACACCAGCACCTGGCGGCGGGTCCAGGATACGGGGATTCCTCCTCGCGCCAAGGTGACGGGCATCTACGTCAACAGCGCCCTCGCGAAGACAGAGGCCAACGCCAACGGCTTCGACGAGGCGATCATGCTGAACGAGAACGGCCACGTCTCCGAGGGCAGCGGCGAAAACATCTTCATGGTGCGCGATGGCAGGCTCATCACGCCCACGCCGGCCGATAACGTCCTTGAGGGCATCACGGCGAAGAGCGTCATCGAGCTTGCGACGAAGGAGCTCGGCGTCGAACTCGTGCAGCGCGAAATCGACCGCACGGAACTGTACATCGCCGATGAGGTGTTCATGACCGGCACCGCCGCGCACCTCACGCCCGTCGTCGAGGTTGACCGGCGAACGGTCGGTACCGGCCGGCCGGGCCCGATCACAAGCAGGCTCAGCGAGCTCTTCTACGACTGCATCCGCGGAAAAAGCGAGAAATACCGGCATTGGTGCACGCCAGCACGCGCCCGCGTCGCAAGCTAGAACCGGTCGCGTTCCGGCCACCCCGGGCGCTCGGAGTCATTGCCGGTGGGGGGTTCACGGCCTGGGCGCTCATCGCCGCGGGCGTGGCCGCCCGGACCGCGTTTGGGGCCGAGGCCGAGTTCAAAACGTTCTTGGCGTGGCTCGTCGCGGGCCTTTGCCTTGTGCTCGCGGCCGTGTTCGCGAACTGGACCTACGCCGTGTTCAACATGGCTTACCTGGTCGACCGCGACACGCTGACCATCAGGTGGGGCTTCCGGCGCATCGTGGTGCCGATCGAAGCCATCCAGCGGATGGTGCCCGGCCGCACGCTCGACGAAGCCCACGTGAGTGGCCTGAACTGGTGGGGCTGCCACGTCGGCGGGTCCGACGTGAAGCGCGTCGGCTATACGCTGTTCTACTCGACCCACTCCTCACCGGATGAGCTCCTGTACCTGGTGACCAACGACGAGTCGTACGCGATCACCATCCTCGACCAGGCCGCCTTCGCGGAGGAGATCCAGGCCCGGGCCGCCCTGGGACCGGTCGAGCCCCACGTGCAGCGCTCGGAAGCAACAGGGCTCGCTGCCCTCCCCTTCTGGCGCGACCGCCACGCGCTCATCGCGGTGGGCCTGGGCGCGCTGGCCTGCGCGATCCTCTGCGGGTTCGTGTTTGCCCGTTACCCGGGCCTTCCCAGGGTCGTGGAGCTCAGCTTCCCCGCCCTCGGCGGTGTCGTTCGTGTCGGCGATAAGGACGAGCTCCTCCGTATCGCCTACGTGGGCGCCGGCATCCTTGGCGTGAACACCGTCATCGGGATGCTCCTTCATGCGCGAGAGCGAGCAGCGGGACTCTGGCTCATGGCGAGCACCGGGCTCCTGCAGGCGATCCTCCTCGCCGCCGCCGTGGTTGCGTTCGCGCGGGCATAGCGCGCGTGCCCGTGCGGTAAGCCGAGCGACACGATACGATGAATCCCCGGTACGCCCCCGTAGCTCAGCGGATAGAGTGTCGGCCTCCGGAGCCGAAGGCGCAGGTTCGATTCCTGCCGGGGGTACCACCCCGCACCCCCTCCACGCCTGGAGGAGTTCGTTCCGGACACCAGGGAACTCGGCCGCGTTTTCGGCGTGGCTGCTGGGGCCAGCGGGTTGCGTCCGCTCTCCCGGTGCCTCGCGCCCGCCAGTTTCGCTGTCGATGCGCGCAAGCAAGGCGAGGCGTCGGGCGCAAGTCTCGGGGCCTCTTCGCCTGGTGCGGGCATCAGCCCGCCAGGATTTCGCAGAGCACGCCGGGGTCGACGTTGCCGCCCGAGATGATCACCCCTACCCGGAGGTTATCGACGGGGCCGGTGGCGCCGCACATGAGCGCCGCCGCCGGGAGGGCGCCGGTCGGCTCCACCACCGTCTTCATGCGCAACACCATGA
>JBBIVC010000069.1:8440-9354 GCA_037439905.1 Thermoflexus sp. | reverse complement strand
CTTGCCCGCCGCGTGGTCGCGAACATTCCGCCGGCGGCACTCGACCGGCTCCGCGGGGGCCGCCCCGCATTCCCGGCCGCCGGCGACGCGTGGGGAGCCTTCGTGCTCCACCTCGGAATCGATGGGGCGGGCCTCGCCCCTTTACACCCGTTCCAGCAGGTCATCACATCGACCCACGAAGTGGAGGCTGAGGGCGCGAGCTGCCTCGTCTCGGTGTTCCCGGGGAGAGGCGACCGCAGCGACCGCTGGTCGATATCCGTTTCCACGCATACCCGGGCGGAGGGATGGTTCGATTACCCGGCTCGAACGGCATGCCGGCGCGCGGAGCTCGAATCCAGGCTGCTTCGGGCGGCGGCAACAGTCCTCCCGGGCCTTGACTCGCGGGTGAAATTGATGCGGTCGGCCACGCCGGTGACATTCCAGCGCTTCACCGGGCGGCCGGGCGGGTTCGTTGGCGGGCTCGTGCAGCACCCGGGCAACGTTGCGTTCCGGGCGCCCCGCCACCGCCCCGGGCGCGGCCTGTTCCTGGCCGGCGACCACGTGTTCCCGGGCCAGGGCACGGTAGGGACGGCGCTTTCGGGCATCAACGCTTACCGCGATGTCGCTGAATCTCTCGGAGTGAGGCCGGCCCTGTGACCCTCGTCATCAAGTCATCACGATTCGATGCCAGCCCCGAGGAGCTGTTCGCGTTTCACCTCGAACCGGGAAACCTGGCACGCATCTCGCCCCCGTGGCCCCCATTTGTCATGCTCACGCCGCCAAAGCAGACGGAAGCCGGGGACGTGCAGGTGTTCCGGATCGGCCCGGGGGCGCTCGCGCGGACCTGGCGCGCGCGCATCACCCGGATACAGCCCGGGCGGCTGCTGGAGGACACGCAGGAATCTGGGCCCTTCCGCAGGTGGCGCCACCAGCAC
>JBBIVC010000069.1:0-8401 GCA_037439905.1 Thermoflexus sp. | reverse complement strand
GTCTCACCGACGTCGTTGCCTTTCGCCTCTTCCCCACTCCTGTTGGAGCATTCCTGGAATTCTGGCTGGTCCGGCCGGCATTGCTGGCGATGTTCACGTGGCGCCACAGGCGCACGCGCGCGCTGCTGAACGAACACGGACAGCGCCCCTGACTTTCACGAACGCACGAACATTATGGGCGTTGGTGGTGGTAGGCTCGCCGTTGCCCCCGGAAGGAAGGTGCCACCCCATGACGCCCTGTGCCCTCTGCCTGCACCTGGAAGTCCCTCCGCGCCCCGCGACCGGCACCGTCGGCCTGCTCACGGCGCTGCCGGACCTGCTCGACCGCGCGGTCGAGCGGATCGCGGAGCTGCCCAATGGGACACATGTCGTGGTCGATGCGTGCCCGGAGCACGTGGTGGATGTCTACCGGGGCCGGATTCCTGGCGTGCGGATGGCCTGGCGGTTGGCGGAGCCCACCGGCACGGAGGGACCTAGCGGCGGTCTCCAAAGTCCCGCAAGAGCGTCCTCATCCCGGGTTTGAACACAACCTTCCCGTTGATGACCACCACCTCGTTGTTGAGGTAGAGCTGGACCGCGCGGCTGAGGACCACGCCCTCGAGCGCCCGCCCTTTGCGCCGCACATCGTCCACAGTGTCCACACCAACATCGATCTGGAACACGTCCTGCAGGATGATGGGCCCGGCATCGAGCTCCTCGGTGACGAAGTGCGCCGTGCACCCTGTCACCCGCACGCCATCCTCCCAGGCGCGCCGGTAGGGATTGGCGCCGGGGAAGTACGGCAGGAGCGAAGGGTGGATGTTGATGATCCGCCCGGCATAGGGCCCAACCAGCTTCGGGGTGAGGATCTGCATGTAGCGCGCGAGCACCACCAGGTCGGCCCGGCAGGCATCGAGCCTATCGAGGAGGAACGCCTCGTGGGCGGCCTTGTCGTCGCTGGGATACCACTCGAAGGGCAGCCCTGCCGCCTCGGCGACGCCCCGGAGTGTCTCGTGGTTGGAAAGGACGCAGACGATTTCGCCGTGGAGGTCGCCCGCGCGAGCGTCAGCGATGAGCTGCTCCAGGCAATGGGCCTCCTTACTCACCAGGACGGCAACGCGCTTGCGCTCACGTTCGCCGTGGAGCGTAACGCGGATTTCCATGCCGATTTCCCTGCCAATCGCAAGGAGGCCGGTAATCAACTCGTCGAGGGAGACGGACGCCTCGGTGATATCGACGAGCATGTCCATGAGGAACTGTCCGCGGACGACGCGCTGTTCGATGTCCTCGATGTTGACGTCGCGCTCGGCGAGGTAGGTGCTGATTCGGGCGACGACACCTTTCTGGTCGTTGCCCAGCACGTTCACAATCGCCAATACCCGCGCCATACGCGAATTCCCTCCTCGACACGCGGCAGGTAGCCGCACCCTCGCCGAGCATAGGCCAGCGCACCCTATTGGCACACCGCGGACCCGGCGCTATAGTCGCGCGGGTTTCGATACCGGCATGGGTGAGCCGCCGCTATGCGATTAATGGAGACATCCATAGGCTGGATGGCCGCCGTACCGGTTGAAGGGACCAGCCTCGGCTGTGCCCACGAAGCGAGCGAGGCAAGCGTTTCCCAGGAGGTGAGCCGGATTCCACGCATGTGAGCGCGCGCACCAGAGCCCTTACGGATTGTTGACCTTAAGCGATCCGGAAAGCACCTTACCGGACGGTTAATCGAAAGAGGAGGGAACCACTAACGATGACCAGGTCTAAATGGCGGCTGCTCCTGAGCATGTTCGCCGTACTCGCCATCATGGCCATCGCAGTCGCGTGCGGCGACGACGATGATGATGATGGTGGTGACGACACCAGCGGCGGCGGTGGGGGCAACGCAACCCCGACCGCACAAGTCCAAAAGCCTTCGGGCACCATCACCATCGGCGCGACCCAGTTTGAAACCTGGGACCCGCACTTCTCCGACTTCGCGCAGGACATCACCCACATGGTGTACGTCTGGCGTGGCCTGTATCACCTGGACCTGAACGATAAGCCGCAGCCCGCGATGGCGGACGGCGCGCCGAAGGTCTCGAGCGATGGCAAGACCTACACCATCACGCTGAAGAAGGACCTCAAGTGGTCCGATGGCCAGCCGCTCACCGCGGAGGACTTCGTCCTTGGCATTCAGCGGACCTGCAACCCCGACGTTGCAGGGCACTACCAGTACATCCTGACCAACATCGTTGGTTGCGATGACTACTACGCCGCAGCCGACGCGACTCCGGCCAAGAAGGCGGAACTGCAGAAGGCCGTCGGCGTCAAGGCCATCGACGCGACGACGCTCGAAATTAAGATCAACGAGGCCCAGCCGACGTTCCCCACACTGCTTGCGCTCTGGCCCACCTTCCCGGCCCCGAAGCACAAGCTCGCCGCGGTCGATGCGCCGTGGCCCGGCCCGCTCGAGAACGTCTACAACGGCCCCTTCATGCCCAAGGCCTACACCGAAAAGGCGACGATGGAACTGGTGCCGAACCCGAACTGGGTCGGCCAGCCGGTCGGAGTCGAGAAGGTCGTCCTGAAGTACGTCGATGACCCGGCTGTCCTGAACCAGGCGTACCGCACCGGCGAAGTCGATGCCACCGTGGCCAACAAGCCGGAGCTCGACAAGCTGAAGACCGAGTTCGCCAAGGAGCTCTACCTCTACCCGGCGACCCGCACGATCGGTCTTGAGTTCAACGTCACCAAGGCCCCGGTCGATAAGCCAGAAGTGCGCCTTGCCCTTTCGCAGGCCACTGACCGCACGACGATGATGAAGGTCGTGTTCAAGGATGCGAACACCGCCACCACCAGCTGGGTGCCCCCGGCCCGCAACGGCCTGAAGGGCGGCGAGTACGACAGCATCCTGGGCTTCAACCCGACCAAGGCGAAGGAAAACCTTGCCAAGGCCGGCTACCCCGATGGCAAGGGCTTCCCGGAGCTCACCCTCCTGCTCGTCGACTCGGCGACCAACAAGCTCCTCGGCGAGTTCCTCCAGGCCGAGTGGAAGAAGCACCTCGGCATCGATCTCAAGATCGAAATCACCGATTCGAAGACCCGCTCGTCGCGGTTCAACGCCTCGGACTTCCAGCTCGTGACCGGCGGCTGGCAGGAGGACTACCCCGATCCTGAGAACTGGTTCCTTGGGCTCTGGGAGACGGGTGGCTCGATCAACAAGACCAAGACCAGCGTCAAGGCGCTCGACGACACGATCGCCAAGGCCAAGTTCAACACCAACGACGAAGAGCGCCGCAAGCTCTACCGGGACGCCGAGAAGCTCCTGCTCGAACAGGCGAACGGCATTGCCCCGCTCTTCCACACCCTTGCTGCGATGCTCGTGAAGCCGCACATCAAGGGGATGGTCGAGAACAAGCGCCCCGGCGACACCTTCGTGCCGGGCGACTGGTACATCGAGCTCTGGACCACGTCCAAGAAGTAGGCTCGGACGGCACATCCCGTGCCGTGTCACAATGGGCCGGGGACTCCGCGCGGAGTCCCCGGCCCAACTAGATTGCGAATCAAGCCATGCTCGCCTACGCCATCCGGCGCGTTCTTGCCATCATCCCGCTCATCTTCGCCATCGCGACCATCACCTTCTTCCTCATGCACTCGGTGGAAGGGGGGCCCTTCGATGCCGACAAGCCGCTCTCGCCGGCGACCAAGGCGAACCTGGAACGGCGGTACGGGCTCGACGACCCGCTCCCGGTCCAGTACGTCACATACCTGAAGAACCTTGCCAGGCTGGATTTCGGCATCTCGTTCGCAAACAACCGTGACATCAGCGACATCATCAAAGAGCGGATGCGCGTCTCGGTGCAGCTCGGCATCGCCGCGTTCCTGTTCGCCACCATCTTTGGCCTCTCGCTCGGCGTCATCTCCTCGCTCAACCAGAATGGGCTGGGCGACTACGTAGGCGTCTTCGTGGCCACGGCGGGGGCCGCCATGCCCAGCATCGTGCTGGCGCCGCTGCTCACCATCGCCTTCGCGGTCGAACTCGGGTGGTTCAAGGTGCTGAGCACCGATTACGGCTTCACCGGCTGGTTCCAGGGCGACTTCAGCAACTGGAAGCAGGTTGTGCTCCCCACCATCGGGCTCGGATTCCTGCCCATGGCGTTCATCGCCCGCATCACGCGAGCATCGATGCTCGAAGTGCTGCGGCAGGACTACATCCGGACAGCGCGCGCCAAGGGCCTGCGCGAGTTTGGGGTGGTCATGCGCCACGCTGCCAAGAACGCGCTCATCCCTGTGCTCACCGTCCTCGGGCCGATCTTCGCTGGCCTCATCACCGGCTCGCTGGTCATCGAGCGCATGTTCGCGATCCCCGGCCTGGGCGGCGAATTCGTGCGATCGGTGATTATCCGCGACTATGGACTCATCATGGGCGTCACGGTGTTCTTCGCCGTGGTCATCGCCGTCATGAACCTCATCGTCGACCTGCTGTACGGCATCGCCGACCCCAGGATCCGGTACTAGGAGGGCTTCCGCCTTGTCGGCATCCGAACAGTCCCTCGTGCAACCCTTCGACTTCGCGGCCGAAGTTCTGCACACGAAGCAGCGCGGGCTCTGGGCGCAGGCATGGCAGCGCCTGTTGCACAACCGCCTCGCCGTGGTTTCGGGCGTCATTCTCCTTGTCATCCTGGCCGTTTCGGTGCTGGCCGAAATCATCCCCGCGGTGCAGCTCCACGACCCGGCGGTCCCGGATTTCGCGCTCATCGAGCAGAACCCCAGCTGGGAACACCCCCTTGGGACTGACGGGCTGGGCCGCGACCTCTACGCGCGCATGACGCAGGCGACGCTGTTCTCGCTGAAGATCGGGATCGGCACGCAGCTGGTTATCCTGCTGATCGGCGTCACCATCGGCATGTCGGCGGCGCTTGCCGGCCGCGTCAGCGACACGGTGCTCATGTGGATCACCGACCTCGCTTTCGCCTTCCCCGACCTGCTGGCCATCATCCTGCTCCGGCAGGTGCTGTTCGGGCGCGACTGGCCGATCATCGGCACCGGCGACCCGCAGATCCCGGGCTTCCCCAGTTCGCTCCTCGTCACCATCATGGCCATCTCGTTCGTCGGCTGGACCACGGTGGCGCGGCTCGTCCGCGGGCAGATGCTTTCGATCAAGGAGCAGGACTACATCACCGCGGCGCGGGCCATCGGCGCCAGTCCATGGCGGATTGTGCGGGTGCACATGCTCCCGAACACGTTGAGCGCGGTGATCGTCGCCGCAACCTTCGGGATCCCGCTGGCGATTTTCGCGGAAGCCACGCTGGGCTTCATCGGCCTCGGCGTGCCCCCGCCCGATGCCAGCCTCGGGTCGCTCATCAACTCGGGCCTGGATTCGATCCAGACTCACAGCATCCAGCTCGTCTGGCCCACGATGATGGTGGCGCTGCTGATGCTGTGCTTCACGTTCCTGGGCGATGGCCTGCGCGACGCGCTGGACCCGCGGACCCGGAAATAGCGCCCATCGCAGTTTGCCGCTCCGCGAGGGCGGCTGGTACCATCGGTGGGGTAGTGAGGGGGCTGTAGCTCAATCGGGAGAGCGCAACACTGGCAGTGTTGAGGTAAGGGGTTCGAATCCCCTCAGCTCCACCAAACCCATGCGAACCTGGATCCAAGGTCGAGCCCCGGAATGGGGCTCGCGTCGTTTCCGGGACTCCGAACGCACGGGGGCAGCACCGGCTGGTGATCCGGAACGAGCGGCGTTACGCGAGCACGAGGGCATCGACCGGCATACCGCGCAGCGCGAACGGCCCGGCATGCTCGATCCGCACATCGACCATCGAGCCGATGCGGGCCGGGGCATCGAGGTGGACGAGCTTCCCGGTTCGCGTGCGCCCAAACGGCTGTTCGCCGCGGACCCCCTCGACAAGGATCTCCTGGACTGTTCCCACGTAGCCCTGGTTGATTTCCTGCGAGATGCGGTTCTCGATGGCCTCGACCCGGTGGAGCCACTCGGCTTTCGTGGCCGCGGGCACGTCGTCTTCCATCTTCCGGTAGGCGATGGTCCCGGGCCGGGGCGAGTAGGCCGCCACGTGCACTTTGTCGAAGCGGACCTCTTCAAGTAGCGAGAGCGTCTGTTCGAAGTCCGCCTCGGTCTCGCCCGGGTAGCCGACGATGACGTCGGTCGTGATGCCCGCGCCGGGCATGAGCGCGCGCACTTCGGCGATCTTCTCGAGGTACTCCGCCCGCGTGTAGCCGCGCCGCATCGACTCGAGCACGCGGTCGCTCCCAGCCTGCACGGGCAGGGAAAAGCACTCCATCACCTTCGGCAGTCCGGCGATTGCTTCGAGGATGCGGTGGGTCATGTCCTTGGGGTACGAGGTGAGGAAGCGGATGCGTTCGAGCCGCCCGATTCCCGAGAGCTCGCGCATCAGGTCGCCGAGGTCGGGCTGACCGGCAAGGTCGTGCCCGTAGGCCTCGACGGTCTGGCCAAGGAGCGTGACTTCGCGGACGCCGCTGGCGGCGAGGTAGGCGACCTCGCGCACAATCTCGGCCATGGGCCGGCTCTTTTCCCGGCCACGGCGGTAGGGGACGATGCAGTACGTGCAGAACTTGTTGCAGCCGTGGACCACCGGCACGAATGCCGTTGGCCCTTCGGGGATGGCGTAGGTGCTTGGCCAGAACTCGCCGCCAAGGTCCTCGGAAGGGCCCTCGATCAGCTCGATGATGGGTTCGAACTGCTGGGGCCGGGCGAACACATCGACCTGGGGGAAGCGCTTTCGCAGGTCGTCGGTCTTGAGGCCGACCATGCAGCCCATGACCACCACTTTCAGGCCGGGGTTCAGCTTCTTCAGGTCGCGGACCCTTCCGAGCTTCGAATAGGCGCGGTCCTCGGCGTGCTGACGCACGCTGCACGTGTTCAGCACCACGATATCCGCGCGCTCCATGCGGCCGGTTGCCTTCAGACCCATGCGCTCGAAGCCAGCGGCGAGCTTATCGCTATCGGCCTTGTTCATCTGGCAGCCAACGGTCCAGAGGTAGTAGCGGCTGGTCATTTGTGAAGGTGCCCTGGGAGGTGAGGTGGCGGAGGGGGAGGGATTTGAACCCTCGACCGAGTTACCCCGGAACCCGCTTAGCAGGCGGGCGCACTAGACCACTATGCGACCCCTCCACGCGCGCGAAGAACCCCATTGTAGGGCGGCGCCCGGCATACGGTCATCCAGCGGGCGCTCCTGTAGGATTGGCCATATCCCACGCTGGAGCACGACATGCGGTACGGAGTCGCGATTCCCCAGGCGAACCAGTTCGCCTCGCCCGAGGCGCTGCGGGCGATCGCCCGCGCCATCGAGGATATCGGTTTCGATTCGGTCTGGGTGAGCGACCACATCATCGTGCAGCAGGGTTCGTCGTACATTCCGGAGTTCATGACCGAACCGCTCGCGGTGCTTTCCTACCTTGCCGCCGAGACCCGGCACGTGACCATCGGGACGAGCGTCCTGATCGTGCCCTATCGCGACCCGGTCTTCACTGCCAAGTTCCTGAGCAGCGTCGACTACCTGAGCAACGGGCGGCTGGTGGTGGGCACGGGAGCCGGCTGGCTCGTCCCCGAGTTCCAAGCGCTGGGCGTCCCGTTCGAAGAGCGCGGCAAGCGCACCGACGAGTACCTGCGCGTGATCCGCAATCTCTGGGAGACGGAGACCTCTTCGTTCACCGGCGAGTACAAGCGCTACAGCAACATGCGGATGTTTCCGAAGGCGGCGCCAGGCCGCCGGGGTACCATCCCGATCTGGGTGGGCGGAAATGGCCCCGCCAGCATCAGGAGGGCCGCCGAGCTCGGCGATGGCTGGCACCCGATCAACCTTTCGCCGGCCGAATTCGCCGAGCACGTTGCGCGCTACCGCGCCCGTTGCGAGCGCATGGGGAAGACCCCCGGGCCTGTCTGCCTGCGCCACATGCCCGGCGGCCGGACCCGGCCGGACGGGGCTCGCTGGCCGCTTTCGGGCACGCCGGATGAACAGGCCGAGGACATCCGCGCCTACGCCGAGGCGGGGCTCGATGAGCTCATGCTCTCGTTGAGCGCGCGGACGCTCGATGAGTACCTGGTGATGTTGCGCCGCTTCATGCGCGAGGTGGTCCCTCGCGTCTGAGCCTTGCACGGACAGGGGATACACTCTTCCCATGCCGGCCGCCGTTGTCGTGGTCATCTTCACGGTCCGCCAGGGGAGCCTTTCGGTCCTGCTGATCGAGCGGGCGGCGCCGCCGTGCGCGGGGCAATGGGCGCTCCCCGGCGGCCTCCTCCTCCCGGGCGAGTCGCTCGATGAGGCCGCCCGGCGCAAGCTCGAGGACGAGACGGGGGTCTCGGATGTGTTCCTCGAACAGCTGTATACGTTCGACCACCTGGGCGAGGGCCGGGCCGACATCGTCGTCTCGTACTTCGCTCTGGTGGACCTGGCCCGAACAC
>JBBIVC010000068.1:0-9358 GCA_037439905.1 Thermoflexus sp. | reverse complement strand
CAACGACAGAGCCTACTGCCCCTCCTTCCCCCTCGGCACGATCCCGACGCAACCGCGAGCCCGCCATGCCCCCGCGCTCCCCGCGCTGATCGGCGTATGATGCCGCGCTACAACTATCACTCCCATGGAGCGTGTCTATGCCAGGGGCCCTCGAGGGCGTACGTGTCCTCGATTGCACACAGATCATCGCCGGGCCGCTCGCCGGCTCCTTGCTGACCGAAATGGGCGCCGATGTCGTCAAGGTCGAGCCTCTCGAAGGCGAACCCTGGCGCCTCCAGGCCGAAATCATCCCCAAGGAAAGCAAGGGATTCCTCACCCAGAACCGGGGGAAGCGCAGCCTCGCCCTGAACTTCAAGGACGCCCGCTCCGCGCCCATCCGCGATGCCCTCATCCGCTGGGCCGATGTCCTCCTCACCAACTACCGCCCGGGCGTGCCCGAGGCCCTTGGTATCGACTACGAAGCCGCTCGCCGCATCAACCCTTCGATCATCTACGCCGAGAACACGGCGTTCGGGAAGCTTGGCCCCGACCGCGACCGCCGCGGCTACGACATCGTCGCCCAGGCCATGAGCGGCCTCACCGCATCGAACCCCAACGTCCAGAATGGCCTTCCCATGCAGATCGCCTTCGCCCCGGCCGATGTCGTCACAGGCGTCGCGCTCGCCTGGGCCATCACGGCCGCGCTCTATCACCGCGAGAAAACTGGCGAAGGCCAGGCAATCAACTCCAGCCTGCTCCTCTCCGCGCTCACCCTCCAGGCTGGTGCACGCGAAATCGTCGCGATGGACGAAGAAGGACGTCATGAGCGCCTCGCCCATCTCGCGGAGGCCCGCGCCCGCGGCGCCACCATCGAGGAGATCTACGCCGAGCGGAAGCGGTTCATGCCCGAAGCCGCAGGCAACATCTACTACCGGCCCTACAAGACCAGGGATTCGTACCTCGTGGTTGGCTGCCTTGGCCCTGGTCCTCGCGAGCGCTTCCGTCAGGCCCTGGACATCCGCGACCCGCGCTACGAGCCCGGCTTCGATAGCTCACGCCTCCGCGAGGTTGGCGCCGAACTCGTGGCTATCTGCGAGGCGAAATTCCAGGAGCGCACCAACGCCGAGTGGCTCGAATACCTCGATTCGCGTGATATCGCCTGCGGCCCTATCCGGTTCGTCGATGAGCTGTTCGATGACCCGCAGGTCATCGCCAACAACTTCATCGTCGAATACGACCACACGCTCCTCGGCCCGCTCCGGGGTCCCGCGCCCATCGTCCAGATGAGCGGCACCCCCACGCGGGTCCAGCGCGCCTCCCCGGCGCTCGGCGAGCACACCGACGAGGTCCTCTGCGAGCTCGGATTCGACGCCGACGAGATTATGGCGTTCCACGAGCGCGGCATCGTGCGATAGCTGCCGCTACCGCCTCCATGCGTGCACGTTGGTGAACCGCCCCGCGCCGCTGAAGAGCACGCCATCCGTCGCGTCCCTCAACCAGTCCGGCCGCACGTACAGGTACTGCGGATACGCCAGCACGACGCCGGGCATGAGCTCCTGCCACACCTCCTGCAGCTGGGTGTAGCTATCGAGCCGCACCTCGTGGTCGCTTGTGGTGCGCCCCTGGGCGATGAGCTCGTCGACCACCGCATCCTCGAAATTCGCCAGGTTCAGCCCGGCCGAACCCATCTGTGAGCTATGCCACCCGAAGTACGGGTCCGGGTCGGGCCCCTGCTCCCAGGTTGCCACGGCCGCATCGTAGCGCCGTTCCTGCAGGAAATCGCGCCGCAACACCGAAAAGGTGGTGCTCGCCACCGTCGCGCGGATGCCGATCTGCTCAAGCTGCCGCGCAATCTCCCCGGCGATCGCCACACGCGTCGGGTCATTATCCACGCGGATGGTGAACCGGAACTCGCCCCCCTGCCGCGCCAGGATTCCCGACGTCGCATTCGGCGTCCAGCCCGCTTCCCGGAGGAGTTGCCTGGCTTGTTCAGGGTCCGGTGTGGTCAGGTCGTAAGCCCCGGCATACGCCCACGTCCCCGGCGGGACAGGCGACGCCGATCCCCTGGCGCCTCCCGGGTAGACCCGCCGTGCCAGCTCGTCGCGGTCGATGGCCAGGGAAATCGCGCGCCGCACCAGCGGATCCTGGAACAGTGCCGTGCTCGTATTCAGGTACAGGAGCACCTGCGACGACCGCGCAAGGTGAGCGACCGTCTTCCCCTTCAGCTGTTCCAGCGCGCCAACCTGGTCGGCCTTTACCTGGTCGCGGATCAGCAAACCCTCGATCTCGCCATCCGTGAGCGCGCGCTGCGCCGCGGGATAATCGGCATAGAACCGCAGGGTGATGCGCTCAATCCCTGGCCTGCCGAGGTGGTAGCGTTCGTTTGCCACCAGTCTCGCCTCTCGCGCGTCCACCGATTCAAGGCGGTACGGTCCCGTCCCCACGGGCGCCGAGTTGAACGGGTGGTTCTCCAGCGCCTTCGCCCCGGTGCTGCCGAGCAGGTGCTCTGGCAGGATGCCCACCGTCGCGCTGCGCGCCAGGAACGGCGCCGAAGCCTGGCGCAGCCGGACCACCACCGTACGGTCGTCCGGGGTCTCCACCTCGGTTCCACGCCAGCCCTCCGCCAGCGCGGCATCGCCCCGGTAGTCCGGGTCGTTGATCGTCCGGATGGTGAACGCGACATCACGCGATGTGACCGGCTCGCCATCGTGCCAGCGGGCGCCGTCCTTCAACCGGAAGGTGTACGTGCGTCCGTCTTCCGATATGCCGGGCAGGTCTGCCAGGTCGTCGAGCACCGACCCGTCGGGGCCCAGCCGTACCAGTCCCGAAAAAACCAGCGCCGAGAGGTCGGCGTCGACCTCGTTCAACGAAGCGTAAAGCGGGTTGATGCGCTGGTAGGTCCCGGCCACGCCCTCGGTATAGCTGGTGCCGGCCACCAGGACAGTGCTGTCGTTCCCCGAGACGCGCAGCGCCAGCGCCCCGGCAGCGGCCACCACCGCCGCGACGAAGGCGGCAGCCAGGATCACCGTCCGGCGCGAGTGTGCGCGCGTTTCGGGCATGAATGACTACTTCTGCGACTGCACGCTCAGGAACGATACAAAGATGAAGACGATCACCAGCAGGATCGTGGCCTGGAACAACGTCCTCTCCAGCCCACGCTTGGTCCGGTAAACCCCACCGCCCGACATGCCGCCGAGCGCCGCCCCAAACCCGCTTCCCTTCACCTGCAGCAGCACAACGAGGATGAGCGTGACCGAGACGATGATTTGAAGAATGTTCATGAACATGGCTGTTTCTACCGTGTGAGCATCAGCGGGCGCTCCTCCGGAGCGGGCCGCGGCGGATCGAGTGAGAGACTGTCCCGGCCATCGTACAGGCGCATGATCGTAGCGGCGAGCTTCTGCGGATCGTGGCGGTAACGGTTCTCCTCGGCGACCACGTCAGCCTCGACCAGCCGGATGCCCGGGTACGCGCTCAGCGACTCCGCTGAAATCGTGACGGGCGCGGAATGCCACGCCTCGGGAAGCTGCTGAGCGATGTTGCTGTTGGCAACCACCGCGTGGACCACGCCCTTCCCCGTGTGCCGCTCAATGGCTTCCAGGTGTTCGATGACGCCGAATCCGTCGGTCTCACCGTGCTGCGTGGCCACGTTACACACGAACACCTTCATCGCCGAGGTCTGGAACAGGGCCTTTCGCAGGCCTTCGACCAACAGGTTGGGCAGCACGCTCGTGTACAGGCTCCCCGGCCCGATTACCACGAGGTCCGCCTCGAGCACCGCGCGCACGGCATCCGGGTGCGCCTCGGCGTCGCTCGGGTTCAGGTACAGGTCCTTGATGCGCGCCCCCCGCTCCGAGATGTTGTGCTCGCCGTGCACAACCTCGTCTTCGTGGGTACGCGCGCTCAGCGTCACGTCTTCCAGCGTCGAAGGCAGGATCGTGCCGCGCACGTTCAGCACCCGGCTCGCCTCGTGAATCGCCGCCTCGAAATTCCCCGTGACCTCCGACATCGCCACGATGAACAGGTTCCCGAACGAGTGCCCTTCGAGCCCGGTCCCTTCGGTGAAGCGGTACTGGAACAGCTTCGACATGAGCGGCTCGCTCTCGGCAAGCGCCGCGATGCACTGGCGAAGGTCGCCCGGGGCGACCACGCCGAATTCCTGCCGGAGCCGCCCGGTGCTGCCGCCATCATCGGCCACGGTCACAATCGCCGTGAGGTTGCTCGTGTAGTCCTTGAGCCCGCGCAGCAGCGTCGAGAGCCCCGTCCCTCCGCCGATGGCGACGATCCGTGGCCCCCGGCTCAGCAAGCGCTTGTTGTAAATCGCCTCGGCCATGCTCTTTTCGCGCGTGTCAGGCCGAACGAAGGCGTACAGCAGCGACTCGTTCAGCTTGTAGACGGCGATGCCCACCGTGCTCAGCGAGAGCGTGATGAACAGCAATCCGCGCGCCCAGCGCGGGATGAACTGCAGCGTCAGGTAGTAGAACGTGCCCGGCAGCGGCGCCTGGAGGTACGCCTCTTTCAGGATGTAGGCGATGCCCAGCCCCATCAGCGCGACGCCGAAGAGCAGCAGCGCGAGCCACCGCTTGATGTGCATCCCCGGGTACAGCCACTTCAGGGCTGAGTGTTCGCGGATCGACCGGAGTGTCATCGGGCCCGAGTATACCACTGCCGGGGTATATCGCTATGGTACTTAAACATTTTTGCCAAGCTCCCGTTCCAGCAGCCCCTGGGCTACCTGGGCATTCGCGCGGCCCCGGGTCTCCCGCATCACCTGGCCCACCAGGAACTTGATCGAAGCTTCCTTCCCGGCCCGGTAGTCCGCGACCGCCTTCTCGTTCGCGTCGATCACCCTGCGCACCGCCTCAGCGAGCGCGTCCTCGCCGCTGATCTGCGCCAGCCCCTCGGATTCCACGATGGCCTGCGCTTCCTTGCCGCTCGCGATCATCTTCTCGAACACTTCCTTGCCCACGTTCGGCGTTACCTGGCCCTCTTCGACAAGACGCGCGAGCCCGGCCAGCTGTTCCGGCGCGATCGGGAAGGCAGCGATCTCCTTCTGCCCGGCGTTTAACCACCGTGCCACCTCGCCGAGCACCCAGTTGGCGGCGACCTTCGCGCTTCGCCGTGGCTCGAGCTCGAGCGCATCCATCACGGCCTCGAAGTACTCCGCCCGCTCCCGGTCCTCCGTCAGCGCCGCCGCTTCGTGGTCGGAAAGCCCCAGTCCCAGGAAGCGGTCCTTCTTCGCCGCCGGCAACTCGGGTAACCTCGCGCGCACCGCTTCGACGTACGCCCGGCTGAGCTTCAGGGGAGGCAGGTCGGGCTCGGGGAAGTACCGGTAGTCGTTCGCTTCCTCCTTGGTCCGCTGGCTCACAGTCTCGCCCCGCTCGTCGACCCACCCTCGCGTCTCCTGGATGACCCGTTCGCCGCGGTCGAGCAGCCGGGCCTGGCGGGTCTCCTCGAAGGCGATGGCATCATGCACCGCCCGGAAGCTGTTCATGTTCTTGATCTCGACCTTCGTCCCAAAGGTCGTCGACCCGGCCGGCCGGAGCGACACATTCGCGTCGCAGCGGAAGTTGCCTTCCTCCATGTTGGCGTCGCTCACACCGATGTAGCGCAGGATCTGCCGCAGCCGTACCAGGTACTCACGGGCTTCTGCCGGCGTGCGCATGTCGGGCCGGCTCACGATCTCCATCAGGGGCGTCCCCGAGCGATTGACATCGATGAGGCTGTACCCCTCGCCCGTCAGCGGGTCTGTCCTGTGGAGGAGCCGCGCCGTGTCCTCCTCCATGTGCACCCGCTCCATGCCAACCCGCTTCCGCGTCCCGTCGACCTCGATCTCGAGCCAGCCGTCGTGGCAGATGGGCAGGTCGTATTGGGAAATCTGGTACCCCTTCATCAGGTCCGGGTACGGGTAGTTCTTCCGGTCGAACTTGCTGAACTCAGCGATCTTGCAGTTCAACGCGAGGCCGGTCATGACGATGAACTCGATGGCCTTCTCGTTGATGACCGGCAGCACTCCCGGCATGCCAAGGCACACCGGACATACGTGGGTGTTCGGCTCGGCCCCCGAATAGTCGGCGCTGCAGCCGCAGAACATCTTGCTTTTCGTGATGAGCTGGCAATGGACCTCGAGGCCGATGACGGTCTCGTACTTCGTCGCAATGGCGGTCAATCAGACTCCTCCACCGGGGCCGGGGACGCTCCAACGAGTATAGGCACGCTTCCCCGAACACGTAACCCGCTGCCCTCACTTCACCCGGATCGCTGCCTCGCCTCGCAGGGCCCGGCCGACTCGCCACACCGGCACGCCGTCACGCGCAAATGCCTCTTCCAGTTTCCTGGCCCGCCGGGCAGGCACACCGATAAGCAGGCCCCCGGATGTCTGCGGGTCGAAGAGCAGGGACGCCGCTACCGGGTCCACGTCTTCCCCGAACGTCACGTGCTGGCCAGCCCATTCCCGGTTGCGCTCCTCGCCCCCCGTGTGCACCCCCATCGCCGAGCACTCCAGGGCGCCATCGAGCAGGGGCACCGCGCCGGCTTCCACTTCGACAGCCACCCCCGACCGGGAAGCCATCTCCCACAAGTGCCCGAGCAGCCCAAAGCCGGTGATGTCGGTCGCCGCTCGAACGCCAACCGCCCGCGCGATGTGCATGGCAGGGCGGTTCAACCGCAGCATCGAATCTGTCGCCCCGGTGAGCCATTCGGGCCGCGTTTTCCGCTGCCGCACGCCGGAAACGATCGTCCCCGTACCGAGCGGCTTGGTGAGGTAGAGCACGTCCCCTGGCCGGAGCCCGGCCTTGGAGAACAGCCGCTTCGGATGCACCAGTCCAAGCACGCTCAGGCCGTATTTGGGCTCGTTGTCCCACACGGTGTGCCCGCCGGCAATCACCCCACCCGCCTCCGCGACCTTCTCGGCCCCACCCCGCAGGATTGCGGTCTGGACCTCGCCCGGCAGGCTCTCCGGAAATGCCGCGATGTTGAGGGCGAACACCACCTCGCCCCCCATCGCGTAGACGTCCGACATTGCATTCGCCGCGGCGATGGCGCCGTAGGTGTACGGGTCATCGACAACCGGCGCGAAAAAGTCGAGCGTGGCCACCACCGCCGTCGTCGCGTTGATGCGATACACGGCAGCGTCGTCCGCCACCCCCAGGCCGACCAGCAACCCCGGGTGCGCCTCAGCGTTGAACAGACCATTGAGCGGCGACAGCACCTGCGCCAGGGCCCCCGGCCCCGCCTTGGACGCTCAGCCGCCGCAGGTGGTCAGTTCCGTCATCCGGAAGAGTTCCTCGCGGGTCACCAGCCGATCCTAGCAGGCCAGCCCTTCGCCCATCGCCCGGCGCCGCGCTACAGTCGTTCGCGATGTCGCGATTCGATGTGGTCGTGGTTGGCGCCGGTCCCGCGGGGAGCACAGCCGCCCGCGAGCTCGCGGCTGCAGGCGCGCGGGTCCTCGTGCTCGATCGCGCCGAATTTCCCCGCTACAAGGCCTGCGGTGGCGGTATCCCCCTCCGCACCGGGCGCCTGCTCCCCTTCCCCATCGATTCCGTGATCGAGGACTCGGTCAGTCTCCTCGATGTGGCCTACCGCGGCCGCCACCGGTTCGTCCGCGATTCGGGAACCCCCTTCGCCCACATGGTCATGCGCGAGCGCTTCGACGCGCTCCTCCTCGAACAGGCGCAGCGTGCGGGCGCCGAATTCCGGCCGGGTACGGCCGTGCGCTCGCTGGAGCAGGGCCCCCGCGTCCGGGTATGCGCCCAGGGCTTCGAGATCGAGGCCGACCGGCTCGTGTGCGCCGATGGGGCGCATTCTCCTGTCGGCAAGATGGCCGGCCTGGGCGCCGGGCTCGCCGAGTGCGCGGCATGGGAGGTCGAAGTCCGGGCCCCGGCGTCACTCCACGGCGCCTACCGCTCCACGGCGCTCATCGACCTCGGTTACCACCCCTGGGGCTACGCGTGGGTCTTCCCAAAGGCCTCCGTGCTCTCCATCGGCATCGTCCTCCCGGCGGGCCAGGCGAACACGATGAAGGACCGCGTCGCCGCCTACCTCGATCGGCTTGGCCTCGCCGGGGCGCCGGTGGATGTCGCCCGGGGCCACAAGATCCGCTTCCGGCGTGGCGGTGAGCCGATCGCGAACGAATTCGCGCTCCTCGCCGGTGATAGCGCCGGCCTTGCCGATGAGTTCACCGAGGAGGGGATCTACTACGCCATCGAGTCCGGCCGCATCGCCGCGCGCAACGTCCTCCGCTCGCTCGCCGGGCACTCGCCGCTCTCAACGTACCAGGCCGATATCGACCGCGAGGTGATGCCCGAGCTCCGTGCCGCCCGGCTCCTCGGCTTCATGTTCTACGGCATGCTTCGCCGCGCTCCGCGGCCGTGGATGTTCGCCAGTTCGAAGCTCCCCTACCTCTGGAACGCCTTCTTCGCCGTCCAGAAGGGCGAATCGACCTATGCGCGCGAGGTTGCTCGCGTGCCCATCCTTCCCGGGCTCGCCGCCCGCATGCTGCGCAACCAGTGACGCTCACCCCTGCCGCGATCATGCAGGCGCTCGAGCCCCTTTACGGCAGGCCGGAACCCATGCCCAGCCACGACCCGCTCGCCGAGCTCGTCCTCACGGTGCTCTCGCAGAACACCTCCGATACGAACAGCGGGCGCGCCTTCGTCCAGCTCATGCGGCGCTACCCGTCGTGGGAGGCGATCGCCAGTGCCCCTACCGATGAGCTTGCCGCCACCATCCAGCCCGGCGGGCTCGCCCGCCAGAAGGCGCCGCGCATCCAGGCCATCCTCCGCGCCGTCGCCGAACGCTCGCCCGATTGGGACCTTTCGTTTCTCCAAACCATGCCCCTGGAAGAAGCCCGCGCATGGCTGCGCTCGCTGCCGGGGGTTGGGCCGAAGACGGCAGCCTGCGTCCTGCTCTTCTCCCTCGGGCGGCCAGCGCTCCCGGTCGATACGCACGTCGAGCGCGTGAGCAAACGCCTCGGGCTCATCCCCCGGAAGGCAACCGCCAGCCAGGCCCACGACCTCCTCGAGGCGCTGGTCGAACCCGCAGACTACTACCGGTTCCACATGCTGCTCATCAAGCACGGCCGCCGGGTCTGCGCCGCCCGGAAGCCCGCCTGCGAACGCTGCCCGATCCTCGACTGCCCCTCCCGCCTCCCGGGGCTGTAGGATTCGCGCCATACGCATTCCCGCCAGGAAGTCCGAACCATGGAAACCAACCCACGCGGCGCCGGATTCGATGCCGCACGCCTCGAACGCATCACCACCCACCTCAGCGCGAACTACATCGAACCGGGAAAGATCGCCGGCTGCCAGGTCCTCGTCTCCCGCCACGGCCAGCCCGCTTACTTCCGCTCATTCGGGCTTATGGACCGCGAGAGGTCGAA
>JBBIVC010000067.1:0-9389 GCA_037439905.1 Thermoflexus sp. | reverse complement strand
AGCTCGCTCGATGCCGAGGCGCTGGTGCGGCTGGCCCGTGAGCGCGGCCTGGACGGGGTGTGCCTGACCGAGCACGACCGGGCATGGCCCGAGGACGAACTGGAGGCGCTGCGGCGGCGTACCGGGTTCCCGGTGTTCTCGGGTGTCGAGCTGACCACCGACCAGGGGCACGTGCTCGCCTTCGGGCTCGACGGCCCGCAGGCGTTTTCGGCCATCGCCAGGGACGTGCACGAAGCGGCGAAACGGAGCCGTGGCCTCCTCTTCCTCGCGCACCCGGCGCGCGATGGGCTGTTGAAGGTCACGCACGACACGGTCGAGTTTTTCGCCTCGGTGGAAGCCATCAACGGTTCGGACACGCGGCTGCAGAACATGGCGGCCACCGGACTGGCTCATGGGTTCCGGTTGCCGGGCATCGGCGGTTCGGATGCCCACAGCGTGGCCGAGGTTGGCCGGGCGGCCACACGGTTTCATGGGAGGATCGCCTCGCAGTCCGAGCTCCTGGAGGCGCTCCGGGCGGGCGCCTACGAAGCTGTCGCGCTGGAGTGACGGGCGGGCCGGATCGCGACAAACGTTGACGACTTTAGAACAGATGTGTTGACAGGCGAACGCATGTGCGAGTAGTGTTCACGCACTACGAACGGATGTGCTAACCATGGTCAACCCGGTCCTGACGATCCTCTTCGACCTGTTCCTCATCGGGAGCGCGCTGGCGCTCATCTCCGCGATGACGACCGAGTACCTGGCGAGCCGCCAGCCGCACGTTGGTTCGACGCGGGCGGCACGGCTGGCCCGGCCGCGGCCGGCGACGAGGCGCGGGGCGGAAACGCTGGAAATTCGCGTGGTGCGGCGGCGGGCGGCGTGATTCAGGGGGCCGCCCGGCGGAGCGGAGTGGGCTCGGCTGGGCGAGGGCGGCGGCGATCCTGGTTGCGCTCGACCGAGCGGACACCGCGGATGATTTCGATCCGTGAGAGCAGGCGGGAGAGCTGTTCGACGCCGGTGGTTTCGAGCGTGGCGAGGATGCTGACCGAACCATCGCCGTTCTCGATCGTGCGGACGCCGACCATGTTGACCTTGTCCTCGGTGACCACGGTGGTGATATCGCGGAGGAGGCCGACGCGGTCCCAGGCCTCGATGCGGACGGAGACCGGGTAGAGCTTGGTAACGGTGCCCCATTCGACTTCGACGATGCGCTCGTGCTCTTCCTCGTTGAGGATGTTGTGGCAATCGGCGCGGTGGACGGTGACGCCGCGGGTGCGAGTGACGTAGCCGACGATCTGGTCGCCGGGGACCGGATTGCAGCAGCGGGCCATGGTGGTGAGCAGGTTGCCAACGCCGAGCACGCGCATGCCGGGGCTGCCGAGCTGAGCCGGCGCCTGCTTTTGCGGGGGCGCGGGTGGCACTTCCTCGGCGGCCTCTTCCTCGGCAAGCAGGGCACCCATGCGGCGAGCGATGGAGTTGGTGCTCACGCCGCCATAGCCGAGCGCGGCGAGGAAGTCATCCCAGTTGGTGAAGTTGAAGAGCTGGAGCAGCTGTTCCTGGCGGTCGGAGATTTCGACGCCGAGGCGCCGCATCTCGCGTTCGAGGAGGTTGCGGCCGACTTCGATGTTCTGGGCGCGTTCCTGCTTGCGGAACCACTGGCGGATCTTTTCCTTGGAGTGGGTGGTCCGCACATAGCCCAGGTTGCTGTTGAGCCAGTCGCGCGAGGGGCCCTTGCTCGTGCGGCTGCGCATGATCTCGATGACGTCGCCGTTCTTGACGGTGGAGTTGAGAGCGACCATGCGGCCATTGACCTTGGCGCCGACGGTCTGGTGGCCCAGGTCGGTGTGGATGCGGTAGGCGAAGTCGAGGGGCGTCGCGCCCGCGGGCAGGTCGAGGACGTCGCCCTTGGGCGTGTACACGAAGACCTGGTCGTGGAAGATGTCGGTCTTGACGCTTTCGACGAACTCATCGGCGCCGGCGAGGTCGCGCTGCCACTCGAGGAGCTGGCGGAGCCAGGCGATGCGTTCCTCGTCCTTGCCCTGGGCCTTGCCGCCTTCTTTGTAGCGCCAGTGGGCGGCGACGCCGTATTCGGCGACGCGGTGCATTTCGTACGTGCGGATCTGGATTTCGAGGGGCTTGCCCCCGGGCCCCACAACGGTGGTGTGGAGCGACTGGTACATGCTGTCCTTCGGGTTGCCGATGTAGTCGTCGAACTGGCCGGGGATGGGGCGCCAGAGGGCGTGAATGACGCCCAGGGCGTGGTAGCACTCGGTGATGCTATCGACGAACACGCGGATGGCGAGGAGGTCGTAGATCTGGTCGAAGGACTTGGCCTGGGCCGAGTAGCGGGCCATCTTGTGGTAGATGCTGGCGATGTGCTTGGCGCGCCCGGTGATCTCGGCCCTGATGCCGGCAGCTTCGAGGTGCTGGCGGAGGACTTCGGAGGCTTCGGCAATCACGCGCTCGCGCGTGGCGCGCTTCGAGGCGAGGAGGTCAGCGATCTCGCGGTACTTTTCCGGCTCGAGGTAGCGGAAGGCGAGGTCTTCGAGCTCCCACTTGATTTGCCACACACCGAGGCGGTTGGCCAGGGGCGCGAAAATCTCCTGGGTCTCGAGGGCGATGCGCTTCTGCTTGTCTGGTGGAAACGCCCAGAGGGTGCGCATGTTGTGGAGGCGGTCGCAGAGCTTGATGAGCACGACGGAGATGTCCTCGGCCATGGCGAGGAACATCTTGCGGAGGTTCTGAGCCTGCATGGTCCCGCGGGATGGGTCGATGGCTCCGACGTTCATGGGCAGCTTATCGAGCTTGGTCAGGCCATCGACAAGCCTCGCGACACGGGTACCGAACTTTTCAGCAAGGACCTCGTTGGGGATGGCGCAGTCTTCCTGGACGTCGTGCAGGAGGGCGGCGGCGATGGCCAGGTGGTCGAGCTCGAGGTTGGCGACGAGTTCGGCGACGGCGACGGGGTGGGTGATGTAGGGGTCGCCTGTCTTGCGTAGCTGCCCTTCGTGGCATTCGCGTGCGAACTCGAAAGCATCGCGGATGATGCCGAGGCGGTCTTCGGGGAGGTACTGGGCGGCACGCTGGAGCAACGCGTCGATGGTGACGGCAGAGGAAGCTGGCTCCTGGGTGGGCACCGCCAAGTGGGGTCACCTCTATGCCGGGTGGGGCTGTGAAACTATCCTACCATGCATCCAGAACCCCGGAAGTGCTTTGAGCCCATGACCACGCGATACCAGGCCCCGCGCGGCACGCAGGACGTGCTCCCGGACATGCAGCCATATTGGGCGGCTGTCCTCGAAGGAATCCGCGAGGTCACCCGGCTTCATGGTTTCCGGCGGATCGACACGCCGGCGTTCGAATACGCCGGTGTATTCGAGAAGGGGAGCGGCGATACGACGGACATCATCGAGAAGGAGATGTACGTCTTCGAGGACCGCGGGGGTGAGAAGCTGGCGCTGACGCCGGAGGCAACGCCGGCGGTGTGCCGCGCCTACCTGGAGCATGGCATGGCCAGCTGGCCACAGCCGGTCCGGCTTTACACGACCCACGCGATGTTCCGGTATGACCGGCCGCAGAAGGGGCGGTATCGCCAGCATCACCAGTTCGACTGCGAAGTGCTGGGGTCGGCCGACCCGCTGGTCGACGCTGAGGTGATCGCGGTGCTGTGGCGGCTGTATGAGCGGCTCGGCATCAGGAATGTGACGGTGAGGCTCGGGTCGCTGGACGACTGGGAGCCGCGGCGGGCATATATCGAGCGGCTGAAGGATTACTACCGGCCGCACCTGGAGAAGCTTTCGGAGGACAGTCAGCGCCGCTTCGCGCGCAACCCCCTCCGGTTGCTGGACAGCAAGGACGAGCGGGACCAGCCGTTCAAGGAGGGCGCGCCAAAGCTCGTCGAACAGCTGAGCCCGGCGGCGCAGGCCCATCATGAGGCCGTGACCGGCGCACTCGCCGCGGCGGGCATCGCGTACGTGATCGACCCGCTGCTGGTGCGCGGGCTGGACTACTACAACCGGACGGTATTTGAAATCGTCCCGAATGACGACGAACGCGCCCAGGGGACGCTGGGTGGGGGAGGGCGGTACGACGGCCTGATGGAGCTGCTCGGGGGGCCACCCACACCGGGGATGGGCTTTGGCAGCGGCATCGAGCGGCTCATCCTGGAGATGCAGAAAAACGGTGTGGTGTTCGAGGACGGGGCGATGGCTGCGGTGTACATCGTCCACCGGGCCGAGGGAGCGGGAGCGCGGGTGTTCGCGCTGGCGGCCGAACTGCGCGACAGGGGCATCGCGACGCTCATCGGGGAAAGCGGGAAGTCGCTGAAGGCGCAGATGCGCGGCGCCAACCATTCGGGCGCCAGGTTCGCGGTGATCATCGGGGAGGACGAGCTCGCAGCCGGGCAGGCCGTGGTGAAGGACCTGGTGGGCGGCGGAGAACAGGAGTCCGTGGGACTCGACCGTGTGGCCTCGGTGGTGAAGGAGCGCCTTGACGGCTGAGCGCCGGCGAGCGGGTGCTATACTCGGATTAAGCCCCCTGGAGCGCACCTGACGGTCCGCCCTGCGCGGGCCGTTTCTTCTGACCTATGGATGACAACATTCTTTCCCGGCTGCAACGGATCCGTGAGCGCTATGACGAGCTGACGAACGACATGGCGCGCCCGGAAGTGGCGGCGGATTTCGAACAGCTGAACAAGCTCGCCCGTGAACGGGCCGAGATCGAGCGGGTGGTGGAGCTCTTCCGCGAGTTCGAGGCGGCAAGCAAGGCGGCGGCGGACGCGCGGGCGCTCATGGCCGAATCGGACCCGGAAATGAAGGCGCTGGCGGAGATCGAGCTTGCCGACGCCGAGGCACGGATGGATGAGCTGACCGGCCTCATCAAGCGGGAGCTGCTGCCGAAGGACCCGCGCGATTCGCGCAACGTGATTGTGGAAATCCGGGCGGGGGCCGGCGGCGAGGAGGCCGCGCTGTTCGCATTCGAGCTGTATCGCGCCTATGCCCGGTACGCCGAACGGAAGCGCTGGCAGACCGAGATCCTGAGCGCTTCGGAATCGGAAAAGGGCGGGTTCAAGGAAGTCGTGTTCGAGGTCCGCGGAGAGGGGGCGTACTCGCGTTTGAAGTACGAGAGCGGCGTGCACCGGGTCCAGCGCGTTCCCGAGACGGAGGCGCAGGGGCGCATCCACACGTCGACCGCCACTGTGGCGGTGCTCCCGGAGGCCGAGGAGGTCGACATCGATATCGACGAGAAGGACCTGCGCGTCGATATCTTCCACTCGTCCGGGGCGGGCGGACAGAACGTCAACAAGGTAGCCACAGCGGTCCGGCTGACGCACATCCCTACCGGGATCGTCGTTGTCTGCCAGGACGAGCGGTCGCAGATGAAGAATCGCGTGAAGGCGATGACGGTGCTGCGTTCGCGGCTGCTGGACATGGAGATGACCCGCCAGGAAGCGGAGCTGAGCGCCGAACGGAAAACGCAGGTGGGGACAGGCGACCGGAGCGAGAAGATCCGGACGTACAACTTCCCGCAGGACCGGATCACCGACCACCGGGTGGGACTCACCGTACACAACATCCCGGACAGGATGGACGGGAACCTGGACGACATCATCGACGCGGTCGCCACAGCGGTCGAGGCCGGGCGGCTCGAGAGCCTGGAATGAACGCACGCCAGGCGGCGATGGAGGCCTCGGCGAGGCTGGCCGCCGCAGGCGTTGAGGATGCCCGGTTCGAGGCCGAGCTGCTGGCGCGGGAAGCCGCTGGCGTCTCCAGGGCGGCATACTTCGCCGGCAGCACCCTCGATGCGGGGGAGTCGGAGCGGTTTTCGGAGTGGGTTGAGCGCCGTGCCCGGCGCGAGCCCGCTGCGTACATCACGGGTCATCGCGAGTTCTTCGGACGGGACTTTGGCGTCGGGCCGGGCGTGCTTATCCCAAGGCCAGAGACGGAGCTCCTCGTCGAGCTGGCGCTGGCCGAGCTCGACCGCGACCCGTGGGCGCTGATTGTCGAGGCGGGGACGGGCAGCGGCGCGGTCGCGGTTTCGGTCGCAGCGGAGCGGCCCGGGGCGCGGGTGGTGGCGACCGAGATCAGCCGCGAGGCCATGCGGTTCGCGAAGGCCAACGCCGCGGTCCACGCTCCGGGGACGGAGCTGGTACTGGGGGACCTCCTCTCCATGGTCGCTCGCGCCGACGTGGTGCTGGCGAACCTGCCATACATCCCCGCGTGGGAGATTGAGGCGCTGGAGCCGGAGGTGAGCCGGTGGGAGCCGCGCGTGGCACTGGACGGTGGGAAAGACGGGTACGAGCTCATCGACCGGCTCATTGAGGATTGCGCGGCCCGGCTGCGCCCGCGACTGCTCGCGCTGGAAGTGGGGTATGGCCAGGCGGCGGACGTTGGCGCGTTGTTGCGGCAGCGGGGCATCGAACCATGGACGGTGAAGGACCTCGCCGGTATCGACCGGGTCGTGTGCGGGCGATGGGCGTAAGGCTAGTCGCCCTCGACATCGACGGCACGCTCATCGAGCCGGCGCATTACGGCCACGATCACGTGCCGAGCGCGCGCCTGTCACGGGCGGTGGCCGCGCTGCGCGATCGGCGGATAGCGGTCGTGCTCGCTTCGGGCCGGATGTTCCCCGGGACGGCGAAGATCGCCAGGCACCTGGGGTTGCCGGGGCCGGTCATCTGCCAGCAGGGGTGCTCGGTCCACCTCCTGGATGGCAGGATGACGCACGAATTTCCGATTGCGCGCCACACTGCGCTGGAAATCATCGAATACGCGCGGGGAATCGAGCGCGACTACGAGTGGTTCAACCCGCTCCGCTACATCGCGTCGCGGCGCACGGAGGCGACCGAGCACTACGGTGTGGTTTCGGGGATCACGCCGGAATACCGGCCCGATCCGGAACACTCCGGGGTGGAACCCACGGGTGTGGGGGTGATTTCGTCGACAGAGGAATCCAACGGCATCCACCGGGCGCTGATATCGCGCCATGGCGAGGCGCTGCACGTGCTGGACTTCCCGGGCGTGACGGTGGCGGTGGCCCCGGAGGCCAACAAGGGCCACGCACTCTCCCTGGTGTGCGCCGACCTTGGCATCGATCGGCACGAGGTGGTGGCGATCGGTGACAGCGTCAACGACGCGGCGATGCTCGCATGGGCGGGGCTGGGGGTGGCGATGCCACACAGCGACGCGTACGCGCTCGATGCGGCCGACGTGGTGCTCGAAGCGCACGAGGAGACGCTGGCAGAGTTCCTCGAACGGCTCGCGACTTAGCTCGGGTCGATCCGGTGCCAGGTGCGCATCAGCACAAGGCCAATCCCGAACACGACGGCGAGGACCGCGCCGATCGGCAGCACTGTGCTGCCCCAGTCGATGCCGGCGCCTTCGCCTGGCTCGCTGGCAGGGACAACGTACTGGCCGGTGATGGTGCGGATGGAGTTGATGCGCGCGAACTCGGGGCTCTCGCCGAATCCCAGGTCTTCCTGCTGGACGGCCAGGCCGTCCCGGAGGTCGAAGACCTGTGAGGCGCCCGGCCATTGGGGGCGGCCATCAACGACGGGGAGGAAGAGCAGGACGCGCGTCCCCTCCTCGAGCGTGGCGAACGCGCAGGGGGCATCACCTTCAGGGGCCGGGAGCGTGACGTTCGTGCCGGGAACCGAGCCTTTGAGGATGACTTCCGGTTCGAGTTCTGCCGGGGCCGACGGGGATTGGCGGTGGACCTTCGCAACAAGGATGAGGCCACTGGCTTCGACTGCCTGAGCCAGCCCATCGGGAGAGACGGAGATGCAGGTGGGAGAGGCCAGGCTATCGGCAGAAGCCGAGACAGCGGCCCCCGGGGCGAGGGCCGCTGTCAGAAGAAGGACGAGCGCCGAAGACCTAAGCCTGCGACTGGGCAAACTGGTAGATCTTTCCTTCGGTCTTGATCGCGGGGGCGATGACCATTTCGGCCTGCTGGAATTCGCGGATCGTGCGGGCCCCGCACATGCCCATGGCGGTCCGGAGCGCCCCGACCAGGTTCTCGGTGCCATCGGTGCGGCTGGTTGGGCCGTAGAGCGCCTTCTGGAGCGTGGTGTTGACGCCGACCGCCACGCGGGTGCCGCGGGGGAGATTGGCGTGGGGTGTGGCCATGCCCCAGTGGTAGCCACGGCCCGGGGCCTCGGTGGTGGCGGCGAAGGGCGAGCCCATCATGACGGCGTCGGCGCCCGAGGCGAAGCACTTGCAGACGTCGCCGCCGGTCCGGATACCGCCATCGGTGATGATGGGGACGTAGCGGCCGCTCTCCTTGAGGTAGAAATCGCGGGCGGCGGCGCAATCGATGGTTGCGGTGACCTGGGGCACGCCAATGCCGAGCACTTCGCGGCTCGTGCAGGCGGCACCGGGGCCGACGCCGACGAGCACGCCGGCGACGCCCGTGCGCATGATTTCGAGGGTGGCTTTGAAGCCCACGGTGTTCCCGACAATGACCGGGATGTGGATCTCCTTGAACAGCTTGTCGAAGCGGAGCCCCTCGATGCTGGTCGATTCGTGACGGGCCGTGGTGACGGTGCTCTGGACCACGAGGATATCCGCCCCGGCTTCCTGGATGAGGGCGGCGTACTTCTTGGTGTTCATCGGGGTCACAGAGACGGCGGCGACGGCGCCGCCATCCTTGATTTCGCGGATGCGCTTGGCGATGAACTCCTCGCGGATGGGCTGCTGGTACGCCTCCTGGAGGATGGCCGTCGCCTCATCGCGGCTGGCGGCAGCAACCTGCTGGAGGATGGAGGACGGGTCGTCGTACTTGGTCCAGACGCCTTCGAGGTTGAGGACGGCGAGGCCGCCCGCCCGGTGCATGGCGATGGCGAAACTGGGGTCGACCACGGCATCCATCGCCGAGGCGAGGAAGGGGATGGCAAAATGGTGGGGTCCGATGTCCAGGCCGAGCTGGGTCAACTCGGGGTTGATCGTCACCTCGCCAGGAACGATGGCGACTTCATCGAACCCGTAGGCGCGGCGAAGCTGCTTGAACCTGGGGGCGGCGACGTCATTCTCGGTAAACGGCGCAAGGCCGCTCTCCGGCGAATCGGAGGCGGCGGAGGAGAGGTTGGCAACGGTACTCAAGTCAGCGCATTCCCGGGGATGGAGTCACGGCCCTGAAAGGCGGCCGCGGTGTTGGATCGAGTGTAGAAGCGGTGCTCGCAACGGGTCAACACAGATCGGATTCACGGATTCGGTTATGTGCAATACCGGCTATCGGCCTCGCCTATGACTCAGTGGCATGCCGGGCTGTATGTCGTCGCCACACCCATCGGGAACCTCGACGACCTTTCGGCGCGGGCCGCGGAAGCGCTGCGCCGGGCGGCGGTGGTGGCCGCCGAGGACACGCGGACGTCGGGGCTCCTGGTCCGGAAGGTTGGGAGCAGGGCGCGGCTCGTG
>JBBIVC010000066.1:0-9490 GCA_037439905.1 Thermoflexus sp. | reverse complement strand
GTGTTGTGGATCGGCACGTGCTTTTCGTTCCTCGCCTTCATGATGTCCTCGGTGGTCCAATCGGTGGTGGCATTCGACCTGACGGGGAAAAACGGGGCGGTGGGGTTCGTTTCGCTGGGGATGGGGATCGCGACCATCCTCGTTTCGCCGTTTGGCGGGGTGGTAGCGGACCGCTTTTCCAAGCGGCGGATGTTGTTCTTCGGGCAGACCATCATCGGGCTGAACTTCGCGCTGGTCGGGGTGCTGATCCTGACCGGCCACATCACGATCCTGGCGCTGGCGGGCTCAACACTGGTGCTTGGGACGGTGTTTTCGTTCATCGGGCCGGCGCGCCAGGCGTGGGTGGGCGAACTGGTGCCGCAGGAGGACCTCCCGAACGGCATCGCCCTCCAGCAGGTAGGGATGACGGCGACGCGGATCTTCGGACCGTTCATCGCGGGCGGGCTCATCGCGCTGAGCTTTGTCGGGACGGGCGGGACGTACCTGTTCATGGGCGGGCTGTTCGCGATCGTGGTGTTCACGCTGACGTTGCTGCCGCCATCGCGGCCAGTTAGCCGGGGGAATCGCTCATTCATGGCCGACATGGGGATGGGGCTTTCGCACATGCGGGAGCGCCCACGCCTGATGCTGCTGGCGCTCTCGTTCATCGGGGTAATCATGGGCGGCTTTTCGTACTTCGTGATCCTGCCGGGGCTGCTGGAGAACGAGCTGGGGAGGCCCACCGAGGACATGGCGTTCCTGCTGGGCATCAGCGCCATCTCGGGGTTCGCGGTGACCATCTTTCTCGCCGGGCTGGCGGGATCGAAGCATGCGTGGACCTTGATGATGGGCGGAGGCGTGCTCCTTGGCGGGGCAATCTGGCTGCTGGCGGCCGCGCCAAGTTTCGCCACGGCGCTCGGCGCGATGTTCCTCGTCGGCATGGGATCGAGCGCGTTTCAGCTCATCAACAATGCGCTGGTGATGAAGGAGGCCGACCCGGCGTACCACGGGAGGGTGATGTCGGTGACGATGCTGGCGTGGGGGATGAACAGCCTGGTTGCGTATCCGTTCGGCATGCTGGCGGACCGGATTGGCGAACGGGAGACGCTGATGGTGATGGGGTCGGTGGTGGTGGCCGTCACGCTGGTGACGTGGTTGTTCGCGCTTTCGCTGGGGCGGAAGGAAGCGCGTGAGCCGGTGCGAGTCGCCACGGTGGCCGGGGCCGAATAAGCTTTAGGAAGCACCACGCCACGGGGAGCCCGCATTGGGACGAGAAGAGATCGCCGCGCTCATCGCAATCCTGACTGCCGAGCAAGAGAAGGGGCTTTCGAGCCCGGCCATCGGCACCTGGAAGATCCAGTTCGATAAGAAGCGCGGAGCCTTCATCTTCGACAAGTGCGAGAACGAGGGGTACTGCGAGGAGCGGCCGGCAGTGATCGCGCTCGACGGGAGGATTCTCGACCCCGGCGGGCCGCTGTTCGAGTAGCGTCACGCGTTTTCCACGAAGCATCCCCTGAATTTGCTCCCATGGCCTCGTCCAGCGGGACGGGTGTGCCGATAGTGACTGTGGGAGCAATCGTCAACGTGATCGTCCGCACGGCACCACCATCCGACCGTCAGCGCGTCCTTCGCGTCCTGGTTGTCGATCCCTGCATCGACGACGTGCGCCGCGTGCGGGAGATCCTGCATGGCGCGGGCACGTTCGTGACGCACGCCGCGCGGACCACGGACGAAGCGGTGGCGCTTCTTCGCGACGGGTCGTTCGATGTGGCGCTGGTGGATGCGGGGTTGTGGGGGGACCCTGCATCGGCACTGTCCCAGTACCTGCGCGAGCACCGCAACGACGTTGCCGTTGTGCTGCTGACCGGGGGAGACACGGAAGGTGACGCTCTGCCGGCGCTCAAGCTGGGCGCTCATGACTTCTTCAACCGGGGCCACCTGGACGACGGCCAGCAGCTGGTTGTGCGCATCCTCGGGGCGTACGAGGAGAACCGGAACCTCCGCCGGCGCGACACGATGGTGCGGTGGCTGGAGCGCGAGGCGCGGACCGACCACCTGACGGGCCTGCACAACCGCCATGCCTTCGACGAGCGCCTGGCGGAGGTGTGCCAGGAGGTCCGGGGGACGCGCCGCCCGGTAACGCTCGTGCTGGTGGACATCGCGGGGACCCGGGTAGTGAACGAGGTGCACGGGCACGATGCGGGAGACGACATGATCCGGCGGACCGCGGCGGGGATCGCGCGGTGCGTGCGCGGGACGGATTTCGCGGCGCGCATCGGGGGCGATGATTTTGGCGTCATCCTGCCGGATGGCGATCTCGCGCTGGGACGGCTCATCGCGCGGCGTATCGCCCACGAAATCGAGCGCTTGAACGGCGATGAGTGGGCCGAGCTGGTGCCGGTGAGCGTCACGTTCGGCGTTGCGACGGGGGTGAATTGCGACCCGGGGGACCTGTTCGCGGCGGCCGAGCAGCAGCTTTCGGACGACAAGTCATCCCGGCCGGTTTTCGGGCTGTTCCCGGGACGCATCGAGCCGGACGGGCCCTCGGTAGCCTGAGGGGCGGTCAGTCGCGGTTCGCGAGGCGCTGGAGCGCGTCGACGATCGCCTGGGTGCCATCGGCGCCGCGGCCCTGCGCCTGGATGACCTGGAAGAGCTGGGAGACCAGGGCCGTCCCGGGGAGCGGGGTGTGGCCGCGCGCCGCCTCGTCGAGGACCAGGTGGAGGTCCTTCTGCATGAGGTCGACCATGAAGCCCGGCGCATAGTCGCCGCGAATGGCGCGGGGGCCGAGGTTGGAAAGCATCCAGGAGCCCGCCGCCCCGGCGGTCACCACCTCCAGCATCTTCGCGGGATCGACCCCGGCGCCGCGGGCGAGGGAGATGGCCTCGGCCATGGCCAGCAGGTTGAGCCCGCCAGCGACCTGGTTGCAGAGCTTCACCACCTGGCCAGAGCCAATGGGGCCGACGTGGACGATGGTGGAACCCATGGCGCGGAGGACGGGCAGGCAGCGCTCGAAAACGGCCGGGTCGCCGCCCGCCATGATGGCGAGGGTGCCAGCCCGGGCGCCGACGTCGCCGCCACTGACCGGGGCATCGAGCATGGCGATGCCGCGAGCGGAAAGGGCCGCGGTGACCTGGCGTGCAGTCTCCGGGGCGATGGTGGAGCAATCGATGTGGACCGAGCCGGGGGCGGCTCCCTCGATGATGCCGCCAGGGCCGAGGGTGACCGCTTCGACGTCGGGGGAGCTGGTAACGCAGGAGATGGTGATGGAGCTGACGGCGGCGGCTTCGGCGGGAGAGCCCGCGCCGGCAGCGCCAAGTTCGAGCAGGGGGGCCATGCGCGACGGGGTCCGGTTCCAAACGGTGACCGGGAATCCTGCCTTCAGGAGGTTCGCGGCCATGGGCGCGCCCATGATCCCGAGGCCAATGAATCCAACGCGTTCAGTTGCCATGCCTCGCTCCAGGGTCAGCCGAGGGGAGCGTCCCAGGGGAGTGTGTTCCGGCCCGGCTGAAGAATCGGCTTGACCACACCATCGGCGATCACGGTGAGGATGTCGTACCCGGCGTAGAGGGTAGGGTCCATGCCACGGAGTGCCCACGAGAGCTTTTCGTCTTCCGCGTAGGTGGCGGCGCCGAGCACCACGAGGGCGCGAGCCTCCGCTGGAGCTGAGAGCCCCGGGGCGGCTTCCCTGAGCAGGCGGCGCAGGTTGCGGCGGAGGGATGCGCTCCACTCGTCGTTTTCGGGGGCCGGGGTCCCGAGCACGCAGGCCCCGCCGGAGCCGAGATTGTTTGCGGTCCAGGCGTCCTCGGCGGGGATGACGTGCGTCTCGTCGATATCGGGTTGCCCGGCGGCAAGGACGATGCGTTCGGTAAGCTCTTCTCGGTCCGCTTTCGAAGATGGCAGGCGAAGGAGCTCGGCCGAGTTGAGCTGGAATGTCCCGGGAACGCGGTTGGTGAACTGGGCCCAGTGGGCTGCGAGGCCGCCGAGGGCAGTGACGACGGACCCGGAAGTATCGACCCGGCGGAAATAGAGGCGGACCGGGCGCCGGAGCTCGAGGCGGCCGTCGTCGAGCGCACGAGCCTGGGAGAGGGACAGGACGAGCTCGCTCAGGCCGGGCTCCGAAGCGGGGAGGGTTGCGCCCCTGGGGGCCCAGAGGGCGACCGCGCGTCCCTCGAGATCGAGGCGCTGCTCGATGGCGGCCCTGGCGGCCTCCCATTCGAGGTTGGCATCGGCGGCCAGCGTGTTGAGGACGGTGACCCGGAGCGTCCAGCGCCTGCCGACGGAGACCTCGGCGGTGAGGATGGAGCCATCGGAGGTGGCGGAGGAGACCGCCACGGAACGCGCGTAGTAGGGGCCGAACCAGCCCAGAAACAGGCGCAGCCCGGCCTCTGCGGGGTCGGCCGGGTACGCGCGATCGGTCATCCCGGGGGAAAGGCTAGCCGGCGCGGCCGCCACCGCGGATGCGCGGGGGGTTCACTGTGGCCACGACGATGGCGGGGTCGGTGAGGATTTCGACTCCATCGACCGGGGCGATGTCGCCGACCGTGAGACTGACATCGAAGCTCTTGAGCCCGGAGAGGTCGACCGGGATCGAGTCGGGGATAGCCAGTGGCAGGCAGCGGACGGTGACGACATCGAGGCCGGGGAGAAGCGTGCCGGCGAGGTCGCGGACGGCGGGCGCCTCGCCCACGAGGCGGAGGGGGACGTTCGCCTGGATGGGCACGTTGGGATCGACCTGGAGGAAGTCGACGTGGATGAGGTCGCCGGTGCCGCCGGCGCGGTCCATGCCGCGCAGGATGACGTAGCGGGGGGCATTTTCGCCCTCGACCTTGAGCTCGATCATGGCGCGAAGGCCGGCGGACTTGATGGTTCGGGAGAATTCGCGTGCGTCGATATCGATGGCGCGAGATTCGATGCCGCGGCCATAGACATTGGCGGGGAGCCTGCCCTGGCGGCGAAGCTGGCGGACTTTCTTGCCGAGGACGGCGCGCGGCGCCGCCTGAATGGTTACACGTTCAGCCATGTTGGGGGACATCCTCCGCGCCACGCTCAATACGTGGCGCAACGTTTCCAATCTAGCCGGAAGGCTGGCACGGTCAAGCTCGCCTGGTGGGGGCAAGGGAAAGCCGCCCCGGCGGGGGCGGCTCAGGCGAAAAGGGGTTCCTGCCCGGGACCCGGGTCAGGCTGGCTTGATTTCGGCGACCTTTGCGCGGGCGGCGGCCTTGTCGCTGTACCAGAGGGCGTTGATCTCCTTGAAGACGGCGGCATCGGCAGGCACGTCGTCCTCGGCGAAGATGGCGGTCACGGGGCAGGCGGGTTCGCAGGCGCCGCAGTCGATGCATTCATCAGGGTTGATGTAGAGCATGCGGTCGTCGCCTTCGTCGAAGTGAATGCAATCCACAGGGCAGACCTCGACACAGGCCTGGTCCTGGACGTCGATGCAAGGGCTGGTGATGACGTAGGTCATGCGAGTATGGCTCCTTCCCGTCGGGTGCTGCGTTCAAGCCACTCGGGCTTCCGCATACTACTATCGGCGTCCCCGTGTGTGAAGCGAAGCGCAAGCAGGGGGATTGGGCGGATGACAGCTAGGCTTCGCCAGAGAGTGCGCGGAAGGGGACTGGCTTTCCGGAGCGAAGGTCGACGGCGTAGAAGCGGCCGGACTTGATGGCATCGATAAGTTCGCGTTCGTCGCGGATCTCGGCCTCGAAGTACGTGGCGCACTTGCCAACGTCGCTGATGGCATGGGAATCGGTACCGCCCGTGCCCGGGAGCTGCATCATGTCGGCCAGGCGGCGGGAGAATTCGTTCTCCTTGTCGCTGCCGCGGCCGTTGAGCTCTTCGAGCGCCTGGACATACTGGTACGCGGGGTTGCGCGAGGCTTTTTCGAGCGACGCCTTGTACTCATCGTCGTTGCGGCTGAACCAGGGCATCTGGCGGCGGTAGGGGTGGGCGGCGACCATGGCGCCATCGACTTTTTCGACGTAGCTGGCGAGCTCCTTCGAGCGGTGCATGCCGAACACGTACTTATCGATGCCGAAGGCGAGGATGTGGCCGTCGTCGGTGCTGATTTCTACGCCGGCGAGCACGAGGAAGTTGTGCTTGGCGCGGAGTTCCTCGATCGCCTTGTAGTCCCAGACGGTGTCGTGCTCGGTGAAGACGATGGCATCGAGGCCGGCCGCCTTGGCCCGGACGATGAGGTCGTCGGGGTTGAGCACGCTGTCGTGGGAGCGGGGCCAGGTATGGCTGTGGAGGTCGATGAGCATGGCGGGCTGCCGGCTACTATAGCCATCCCTTCGTTACGGGGGCAACGCGCGGGAGGGACGAGGCACCCCTGTGGCAGTTCACGAAACGTTCGCGTGGCGGAAACACGGCGTTCATGCGGGTCTGCGATTGTGAGGGCATGGAACAGAAATTCGGTAGCTGTGAGCATCGCTGGAGGTATTTCGTGAACCTCCAGGCACGGGCGATTCGCATCCGGGAGTGCGAGCGGTGCGGCCGGCGAGGAGTCGTCCCCACGCGCCTGGAGCCACTCGCACCAAAGACGGTGGCGCGCTGACCGTTTTCAGGTTGCGCGGTTCTCGCGCCGGGCCACGAGCTCGAGCCGGGCGCGGCGCTGATTGGGCTCCTTACCGAGGAAGTTCGGGCGGTAGTCGCTCTGGCGGCCCTGGATTTGTGCGGCGTGCTGGCGATCGTGGCGATAGAACGAGCGGAGCCACTGGAGCACGGTGAGGGTGCCGAACACGGGGCTTGTGGCGGTGCGCTCGTACGCATCGAGGGGGATGCCATCGATCAGGCCGAGGGTGTAGGCGCGCTCCAGTTCGAGCGCTCGCAGGAGATCGGCGACCGTGTGGCTGTTCGCGCGTTCGATGGGGATGGCGACAGGTTCGACGGGGACGTTGCTGATATCGGGATTGTCGTGCTGGAGGGCGGCGCGGACCCAGGAATCGTAGGCGCGCTCCATTTCGAGCAGGTGGGCGAGCTGTTCGAGCGCGGTCCACTGCTCTTCGCCCTCTGCATCGATGGGGACGTGGAGGGCTTCAGCCGGGGAGAGTCGAGACGCGGCGGCGATGAGCGCGGCGCGTTCTTCGGCCATCTTTCGCTTGAGCTCGGCGACCTGCTCAGTTGTTGCCACGGGCGGTACCTCCTCTGAACCAGGCCCCCAGCCGCCTGATGCCCTGCCAGATGCCATAGGGGATGGCGGCAAGCAGGGCGGCGAGCATGATGATCCCGCCGTAGAGCGTGCCGAAGAGCCATTCGAACGCGAAGTCGAGCACGGGGCCATCGTACTTGAACGGCCGGGCCCGTGGGGGAAGGGACTGCAAGTGCGCCATCCGGCAAACTCGTGGCATGGCGTTTCGCAAGCTGTTGCGCAGCGGCGGTCCGCGGTTCGCGGCGGACTGGCTGATCGTGGGGCTTGGCAATCCTGGCGAGCAGTACGCGCGCACGCGCCACAACGTGGGCTTCCGGGTGGTGAATACGCTGGCGAAGCGGGCGCATACGCAGCCGAAAGCGACGGGCAGCCTGATGCACATCGGTGTGGGCGAGCTGGCGGGCCAGAAAGTGGCCCTGGTGAAGCCGAAGACGTACATGAACCTGAGCGGCCGGGCGGTGGCGCAGGCGCTGCAGTGGACAGGTTGCGATATCAGGCACACGGTGGTGCTCTACGACGACCTGGACCTGCGTGTTGGGGCGCTGCGCATCCGCGCCGGGGGTGGCCACGGGGGGCACAACGGACTGAAGAGCATCGGCGAGGCGGCCGGCCTGGACTTCATCCGGGTGCGTGTGGGGATCGGCCGGCCGACTGTGAACGGCGAGCCCACATGGGACCCGGAGGTGGTTTCGGAATGGGTGCTGGGCGTGCCCCACGGCGAGGATAAGCGCGCGCTCGACGAAGCGGTGGAGTACGCGGCCGATGCGGTCGAGGCGATCCTGGTGGAGGGGGCGGAAGCCGCCGCCAACCGCTTCAACCGGAAGTGAACCTGGCATTTCCGCGTTTGCGACCCGGTTTCCCGGGCTGACTCCGTGCGTTCCCGGGGCTGGCCCCGGGGGAGCGGGGCGATGGTGCCGTAGGGTAGGGAAACGGGCAGCGCGGAGTTCGAGCACAGATGCGTGGACAGGTCATTGGATTTGTGGCGGCGTTCGCCCTGGGCGCGGGCATCCCGGCGGCGTTTGCCGCGACATCAGGGGAGGGGGATGGCGTCGCCATCCACGCGTGCGCCGGGCCGAACGGCCAGCTGCGGGTGGTGGAGGCCGGGGAGCAATGCCGGAAGTCCGAGACGCGGCTGAGCTGGAACAGCGAAGGGCCCGCGGGCCCCGCCGGGGCAGATGGCGCGCGCGGAGAGCCTGGCCCGCAGGGGGAGCCAGGGCCAGCGGGACCCCCGGGCGAACAGGGGCCTCCCGGCCCGGTGGGACCGAAGGGAGAAACGGGCGAACGGGGCCCGGCGGGGCCTGCCGGCGCACGGGCTGTGGACGGGCTTGAGATTGTCACAAAACTGAGCACGCGCGACTCGAGCACGTGGCGGATCCTCGGGGTCAACTGCCCTGCCGGGAAGGTCGCGATCTCCGGAGGGGTGAGCCTTTCGACCATGACGACCGGTTCCGTGGCGCTTATCGCCTCGCGGCCATCGTTGCACCGGCAGGACGGGCTCCCCGGCGGCTGGATGGGGATCGCCACGGAGCTGACGCCCTATGCGGGTGATTGGGATATGGAAGTCCAGGCGATCTGCGTGTACGAGCCCGGACCGTGAGTTAGCGGCGGTGGTCGTTGCGCGGGCCGATGAGGATGAGCACGAAGCTCAACAGCAGAAACCCGCCGCCGAAAAGGACCAGGTAGGGCAGGGGCGAGGCGGCCACGGCCGGTCCGGGAAAAGGTCCTGGCCGCGCCAGATCGAGCGCAGCCGGGGACGCAAGGGTGGCGACAGCCGTTCGGGCCATGTGGAATCGCCGCATGAGCTTCCAGACGCTGCGCTACGCGGAAAAGTTGCCCTGGCGGATCGAGGCAAGCAACGCGGACACAGCAGGGCGCGGCGCGCCACCCGCGTCGCAGAAGCGCTCGGCATCGAGCATGGCCGCGACAATGCCCGGCGGGAAGAGGGCTTCCGGTTCGCCGCCGGGGAGCTGGCTGCGATGGGCGCTGATGCTCGCGAGCTTGGTTTCGCGGACGGAGGCGATAGGCACTTCGTAGTGCCAGGACGGAGTCCCGATGGCCGAGCGGGGCGGCTCCGGGGGATTGCCCATCATCCCGATGCACTTTTCGTACTGGGGGAGGAACAGGCCGGGGGGAAACGCCGCATGGAGCAATGCCGGGCGGGCGGCAGGCAACGATTGCCACGCCGCGGCAACCCAGCGGTGGAGGGCGAGATGGTCGGGGTGGCCATAGGCGCCATCGGGGCCGAGGGTGAGGACGATGGCCGGCTCGAGGCTGGCGATGATGTGCAGAATGCGAGGCTGCTCGCCCGGGTGGTGGCGGAGCCTGCCATCGGGCAGGCCCCAGAAGCGGGGCGGGTGGGCGCCG
>JBBIVC010000065.1:4398-9643 GCA_037439905.1 Thermoflexus sp. | reverse complement strand
GCTTTCACGCCTCGAATCCCCGCGAGGGGACTGAAACCGGATACTCGTGGTGGCCATTGGAGGTCTCCTCTGCGGTCTTTCACGCCCCGAAATCCCCGCGAGGGGACTGAAACTACAGGAGCCGGGCGAGGATGACGAGGACGGGGCCGGTCGGTCTTTCACGCCCCGAATCCCCGCGAGGGGACTGTAACTCTGCCCCGCCTGCCACGGCGCACTCGACGGCGTGTCCGGAGCTGCTTTCACGCCTCGAATCCCCGCGAGGGGACTGAAACGTCGCCGAACCGTCGGTGCTCACATCGCGCGCGGTGCTCTTTCACGCCTCGAAGCCCCGCGAGGGGACACTTCGGGTTCTCATCACCGGCGGCGTGTTGGGAGCCCTCCACCCGGCGGGCTCTCATACGCCAAAATCGCCGTGAACAGTCCGGAGGACAGTCGAATCCTCCGCGTCGCGCGTTCCTTCAAGGTTGAGACGAGGGTTCGATTCCCTTCGCCCGCTCCAGTTTTCCCGCGCTTCCCCGCTCAGTACTCCCCGGCGAGGTCGCGCTTGCCCTGCTGGCTGGCCAGGGCGGCGTGGTTCAGGATGTTGCGCGCCATCGAGGATTCCTGGAGCGCGGCGCGGGCGGCGTAGACCTCCGCCCGGAGGGCGTGCGCCGGCTGCGAGCCCGGCTCGGCGATGACCGCGTACTCCACCAGGTGGCAGGCCATGCGGAGGTTGCCCTCGGCCTTGAGCGCGGCGGCGCGTTCGAGCACACGGTCGATGCCCCCGGCGAGGGCGACCCATTCGCGCGCCTGCTCGGCGCGGGGGGCCGGGAGCAGGTTATCGGGTTCGCCATCGTACCAGCCCCCGTAGAGCCGCCAAACGTTCCGCACCAGGAACTGGGGGTCGTCGTACACCGGGCGCAGGTAGGGCTTTTCGAGCAGGTGCTTCGGGATTTCGACCTCGTGGAGCACGCGGTCGAGGGTGCAGCCGGTGTTCATGAGGGCGAGCACCTGCGATTCGATGGAGTCGAGCAGTTCGGCCGAATCGAGCAGCGCGGCCCTGATGCGGTCGGCGCCGAAGATGGGCAGGCCGTGGCCGGAGAGCATGATCTCGGCGCCAAGGGCGGCCATGCGGCGCAACGCCGCGGCCCATTCGCCGGCGTAGCGCTGGACCTTCTGGGGGTTGCCGGCGTTGGGCACGGCGTAGATGAAGAGGTCGCCCGGGGCGAGGAGCTTGCGCTCGGGGATCCATGTCCAGGTGGCGTCTTCGGTCTCGCCGCGGGCGTGGTTGAGCTCGAAGGTGAGTTCGCCGCAGGTGAAGGCCAGGCGGTCCTTATAGGTGACGTCGGCGTAGCGGTAGTGCTCCTGCCACTGGAACTGGGGGAGGTCGATGGCGAACTGGCGGCGGTTGATGGCGGTGTTCCAGCCGCGGGTGCGCTTGTAGCGGTCGAAGTGCCAGGCGAGCGCCTCGTGTCCATAGACGAGCGGGCGGCCCCAGCCGTTGGCCTGGGCTTCCTGTTCGAACGGCCCCATGCCGAAGATGTGGTCGACGTGGTGGTGGGAGAAGACGGCGGCGCGGAGGGGGATGGCGGGGCGCCACTTCCGCACCTCGGCGTGGAGGGGGAGGGTATCGTTGACGGCGCCGGTATCGAGCATGACGAGGCCATCGCCGGTATCGATGGTGTTGGCGCTGGCGATGCCCTTGTAGTAGAGGAGGCCGGGGGCGATCTCCTGGCCTTCGGGCTGGCGCCAGCCAACGGGGTGGACCTCCTGGGTGGAGACCTCGCCGTTCCAGATGCGTTCTGCGAGGTCGCGGATGTCAACCATGGGGTCCTCCGTAGGAATTGCTAAGGTGCATATACTTTTCTAGCCGGGCAGAAGAACGCGGCACACTTTTCTCGTTTGATGGCAGAGACTAGAAAAGTAATGGCGAATTCGCGTATGCTTTTCTAGCGCCGCAGAAGAGCCTGGCCGACTTTTCTAGTCCTGGCCAGGAAACGAGAAAATATGGAGCCAGCCGACTTCCCCCGGCCCTCAGGCCGCGTGATCCTACGCCACTCCCCGGCGACAGGTAACCCGTACTGGGCGTTCGTGCCGGAATCGCTTCCGCCGGGCGCCGAGCGCGACGCCCTCGCGGCGAACGCGGCGCTCCTTGCCGAGGCGAATCGCAAGCTCGGCCAGCTCGACGGCATCGGGCAGTTCCTCCCGAATCCTGACCTGCTGATCCAGCCGTACATGCGGCGCGAGGCGGTGCTGAGCTCGCGCATCGAAGGCCTGCATACCACGCACGCGGAACTGGCAACGCTGGAGGTGATGGGGGAGCTGGAAGCCCTGTCCGATACGCGAGACGTCCACAACTACGTGGTGGCCCTGGACTATGGCCTGAGGCATGTACGGGAGGCCGGCATCTCGCGCGGTCTCGTGCTCGAGATGCACCGCAAGCTGATGCAGGGAGCCCGTGGCGAGCGGTTCTCCACGCCCGGGGAATTCCGGACCATCCAGAACCACATCGGGAACACGCGCGAGCATGCCGATGCCCGCTTCGTGCCGCCGCCGCCGGATGAGCTCCACGATTGCCTGGACGGTCTTTTTGCCTACCTTGCCGCCACCAAGCCCGAGACCCCGGCGCTCGTCGAGGCTGCCTGGCTGCACTACCAGTTCGAGGCGATCCACCCGTTCCTCGATGGCAATGGCCGCGTGGGGCGCGCACTGTTGCCGCTCTTCCTGGCCTGGCGGCTCCAGCTGAGCCACCCGCTGCTCTACCTCAGCCCATACTTCGAACGTGACCGCGGCGAATACTACGATCGGCTCTACGCAGTCAGCACCCGCAGCGAGTGGAGCGAATGGCTTCGCTTCTTCCTCCGCGGGGTGATCGAGCAGGCGGAGGAGGGAGTCTCCCTTTCGCGGCAGGTGATCGACCTCGGGGTGGACTGGCACCGCAGGCTGGATGAGCGCCGCGCGCCGCGGAGTGCTCACCGGCTGGCCGACGTGGCGCTGCAGCTCATGGCGCTCGACGCTGGAATGGCAGAGCGCATGCTCGCGGTCTCGACGCAAACGGCCTACAACGCGCTGGCGACCCTTGTTGATGCCGGGATCCTCGTGGAGATCACCGGCCGGCCGTGGGGCCGGGTCTACCTTGCGCCGGAGCTCAGCGAGATCTTCAGCCAGTGAGCGGACAAATCGCTCACCAGCCCTAACCGATTAGCACAACCTCCAATCTGCCACCCACACTTTGGAGTTTTCGCCGTTTTTTCCAAACTGACCCCGCCCTACGGCGCCGGCGCGAACTCGGGCTCATGGTTGGGCACGCGGCCGATCTTGCTTGTGGGCCACCAGCTGGCCATCGCCTTGCCGACGATCAGCTCCTCGCTCACCGGCCCGAACACGCGGCTATCGAGGCTGTTGTTCCGGTTGTCGCCCATCACGAAGTAGGCGCCTGCGGGGATCGTCAGCTCTGGCAGGTCGCCTCGCCAGGGCTCCTTCACGTAGGGCTCGATGAGTTCGCGCCCGTTGATGTAGACCACGCCATCGCGGATGCGGAGGGTTTCGCCCGGCAGGCCGATGACGCGCTTCACGAGGTCGCGTTCCTGGCCGGTGACCGGGTGATGGAGGATGACGATGTCGCCACGTTCGGGGCCATGGAAGACGTGGCGCTCGGCCGGGGCGCCGGGCTCCCAGAACGGCACCCAGCGGGCGAGGGCCTGCAGGTCGACCTTCGAATAGACGAGCGAGTTGACGAGCAGGAATTCGCCATCCTCGAGGGTCGGGTCCATCGATTGGCCCTCGACCCGGTAGTGCTGGATGCTGGCGCGCACGGCGAGGAACACGAGGATGGCGAGCAGCGCGGTTTCGACGACCTCGCGGAGGAGCAGGTGGCGGGCTGGCGCGGCTTGCCGGGCAGCCGGCGGTTCGGCCGCGGGCATGGGTACGGGCAAGGCTGGCGCGGCGGGCTCGGCCGGGAAGAACGCTCCGGGCAGGGCCGCATCGGAGCGGCCCCGCGCCCCGTGCTGGGGGGCCCAGCGGCGCGCGTCGCGCAGGATCCAGGCGATCGGCGGGTTGGCGCCTTCGTCTGCCGGTGCGTGCGGGTCTTCCGCCATCCAGATGCCCTCGGGGTCGCGCTGGTCCCCGGGCTCGTCCCGGACAGGCGGTGGCGAACCGTGGGGCCATTCCCATCGCCGTTGGGGCTCCGGCGTGGTGCTCACCATCTGATTAGGCCACATGCGCGGGGCTGCGGCCAGCGAAGGTTGATAACGGGTTACGGGGCAGCATTACCTTCAAAATCGGCGGCCGCACCACCCGTCAACACATCAGGACTGTTCGAGCCACTGGTTGAAGCGCGGTTCGCGGCGCTCGCGGAAGGCGGCCACGCCCTCCCGGGCGTCGGGGTGGTGGTCGCTGATGGCGGTCTTGGCGGCGATGTCATCGAGCGCGTGCGCCCAGGTCATCTCGGCGGCGTTGTAGATGGTGCGCTTCAGGAGCCGCATGGCGACCTGCGGCCCGTTCGCCAGCCCGGTGGCGAGGGCCATGGCCCGTGCGGTGAGGTCGCCGGGTTCCACCACTTCGTGCACCAGGCCGAGGGCGAGCGCCTCATCGGCGCTGACGATGCGCTTGTTCATGAGGAAGTCCATCGTTTTCGCCACGCCCATGAGCTGGACAAGGAGGTACTGCCCGCCCTCATCGGGCAGCAGGCCGAAGCGCAGGGTTGCGCTCCCAAGACGGGCCTCTTTCGAGGCGATCCGGAAGTCGCAGGCGAGCGCGAGCGACAGCCCGGTCTGGATGGCGATGCCGTTGATCGCGGCGATGCTGAGCTTATCGAGGTTGCGGACGGCGGAGTTGAGGGTCTGGGAGAGCACGCGCAGGCCCTCGTAGGTGCCGATCGCCTCGCGGTGGCCGGGGTAGATATCGGGGACGAGCTGGACGCCGGGGGGCAGAGGCCGGCCGGTGATGTCGTCGCCGGCGCTGAACGCCCGGCCGCTGCCGGTAAAGACCACGACGCGGACGCGATCGTCCATCTGGGCCTGGGTGAGTTGCTCGATGAGGTCGCGCTTGATGGCCTGGGTGAGGCCGTTGAGGCGCTCGGGCTGGTTGAAGGTGATGAGGGCGATGCCCGGCTGGCGCAGCTCGGCATCGAACCCGCGAAAGCTGCCTTCCTGGAACATGGGCTGACTCCCGGCGCTGGATGGCGGGATTGTAGAGGAAGGGCGAAGGGCGAAGGGCGAAGGGCGAAGGGTAATTGTCGATTGGCGATTGGCGATGGCGGCGGGGC
>JBBIVC010000065.1:0-4282 GCA_037439905.1 Thermoflexus sp. | reverse complement strand
GAAGTGCGAAGGCCGAAGTGCGAAGTGCGCCGATTGGCGAATAGCGATTGGCGGAGGGCGATTGGCGCGGGCGGCGTTGCGGCGGTCTCCCGCTGCGGCAGGCCGTTGGAGTTGGTACGGGTCGCGCAACCCTCACGCGGACAGGCGGCACCGAAAGGGATCGAAAGATTGACCCATCAGGCCCCCCGGAGCGAAGGGGGCGCGGCCTACCATTGGCGGCATGGAGCATCACCCGGACGCAGGACTCCCGCCATTAGATCTCACGGCGGAGCTGGCAAGGCGCGGCGTTTCCAGGCGCAGTTTCCTCAAGTTCTGCGCCGTGACGGCCGCCGTACTGGCCCTTCCCCCGCGCTACGCGCACGTCATCGCTCGGGGGCTCGAACAGGCAATTCGAGCGCCGGTGATCTGGCTGGAGGGACAGGATTGCGCCGGCAACACCGAAGCGCTGCTCCGGGCAGCCAAACCCACCGTTGCCGAGGTGCTGCTGGACACGATCTCGCTCGACTACCACGAAACGCTGATGGCCGCCGCGGGCACGGCAAGCGAGAAGTCGCTCCGGGATTCCCTGGCGCAGTACGCGGGGCAGTACCTTGTCGTCGTGGAAGGTTCCATCCCGCTGGCCGATGGGGGTGTTTACTGCACGGTTGGCGGCCGGGCCTTCGCAGAGGTCGTCCGCGAGGCAGCTTCCCGGGCAGCGGCCGTGATCACGGTCGGTTCGTGCGCGTTCGACGGCGGCCTGCCCGGCGCGGCTGGCGGTGTGACCGGCGCGTTCGGGGTTCAGTCGTTTCTCAAGGACCAGGGGATAGGTACTCCCGTTATTAACCTCTCGGGGTGTCCGATGAATCCCGACAATCTGACGGCGACGATCGTCCAGTACCTCTCGATGAAGTCACTCCCGGCGACCGACAGCCTGGGACGGCCACTCTTCGCGTACGGCGACAGCATCCACGAACACTGCGAGGCCCTGCCACACTTCCGCAAGAAGGAGTTCGTCCAGGAATGGGGAGACGCAGGGCATCGGGCGGGCTGGTGCCTGTTCCAGATGGGCTGCAAAGGTCCCGTAACGCAGGCGAACTGCCCGACGTTGAAGTTCAATGCCGGGACGAGCTGGCCGGTCTCCAGCGGCCACGGATGCGTCGGCTGCACCCAGCCACGCTTCTGGGATTCGATGCCGCTTTACCGTGCCGGCGATCCCATCGCTCTTGCCAGCCCCACTCCGGTGGAGTACCGCACGCCGGTGCCTTCGACTCCCCCGCCGGCCACACCCGGCAGCTCGACGCCAACACCCGGCGCGAATCCGCCGGATGGAACCACACCCGGCGGTGGAGACGGGATTGGAGGCACGGAGATCGCGATCGGTGCGGCAACCCTCGCCGCCTTCGGCGCGGCTGCCGGGTACGGGGCCTACCGCTTCCGGCGCCGCGAACAGCACGTACCGGAGGAGGGTCTCCTTCCCGGCAAGGAACAGGAGGACCAGGATGCCTCGCATCGCGATTGATCCGATCACGCGTATCGAAGGGCACCTGCGAATAGAAGTCGAGGTGGAAAACGAGAGGGTCCGGGACGCCTGGAGCTCCGGGACGATGTTTCGCGGGCTCGAGCTCATCCTCCGGGGCCGGGACCCACGCGAAGCGTGGTTTTTCGCCCAGCGTGCCTGCGGCGTCTGTACCACCGTCCATGCGCTCGCCTCGGTACGCGCGGTGGAGAACGCGCTGGGGATAGCGGTTCCCGAGAACGCCAGGCTGGTACGCAACATCATCGCCGGGACGCAGTTCATCCACGACCACGTCATCCATTTCTTCCACCTCCACGCGCTCGACTGGGTGGACGTGGTGTCGGCGACCAAAGCAGATCCGGCTGCGGCATCGCGACTGGCGCAGTCGCTCAGTGAGTGGCCGAAGTCCAGCGTTGAGTACTTCAAGGGCGTCCAGGACCGGCTGAAGGCATTCGTTGGTTCGGGACAGCTGGGGCCGTTCGCGAATGGCTACTGGGGCCACCCGGCATACCGGCTGCCGCCGGAGGGCAACTTGCTGGCGGTAGCGCACTACCTCGAGGCGCTGGAATGGCAACGCGACATCGTGCGTATCCACGCCATTCTCGGAGGGAAGAATCCTCATCCCCAGACCTACGCGGTAGGAGGAATGACGCTCCGGATGGGCGCGGATTCCCCGACGGGACTCAACGCTGCAACGATGAGCAACATCGACACAATGCTTGCCGGCGCCCGCACGTTCGTGAACCAGGTGCTCATCCCCGACGTGCTCTACGTGGCCAGCGCATACCGCGACTGGTTTGACATCGGCCGGGGCATCGGCAACTACATGGCCTACGGCGATTTCGCCACCGATGTGAACGACGAATCGTCCGTGCTGTTCCCACGAGGGCGCGTAATGGGACGCGACCTCGGACGGGTGCAGCCAGTCGACCAGGCGCAGATCGCCGAGTCGATCGTGCACTCGTGGTACGAATACGAGCCGGATGGCCAGGGAGCGAAACATCCGTGGAAAGGCGAAACCCGGCCCAGGTATGCAGGCCCAAACCCACCGTTCGAGTCACTTGAAGGCTACGAGAAGTACAGCTGGCTGAAGGCGCCCCGCTACGACGAGGAGCCGATGGAGGTCGGACCACTCGCGAGGATGATCGTTGGCTATGCCTCGGGCAAACGCGAGATTCGGGAGGCCATCGATGCCGCACTCGGGAAGCTCGGCGTGGGCCCCGAGAAGCTGTTCAGCACGATGGGCCGGATTGCGGCGCGAGCGCTGGAGTGCCAGGTTTTGCTGCCAGCGCTCGAAGGGTGGGCGCGCCAGCTCCGTTCGAACCTGGAATCAGGCCGCGTGCAGGTGGCGGACAGCAGCAAATGGAACCCGGACACGTGGCCGGCCGATGCGCAGGGTTTCGGCTGGGAAGAAGCGCCGCGCGGCGCGCTCGGACACTGGGTCGTCATCAAGAATAAGAGGATCGAGAACTACCAGCTGGTTGTCCCCAGCACGTGGAATGGCTCGCCTCGCGACGGCGCCGGCCGCCGTGGGGCGTGGGAAGAAGCGCTCATCGACACTCCCGTTGTGAACGCGGACCAGCCGGTGGAAGTCCTCCGGACAGTGCACTCATTCGACCCGTGCATGGCCTGTGCTGTGCACGTTTGCGATCCCCAGGGCGGCCAGTCGGTGGAGGTGCGGGTGCTATGAGCCGGGTACCCGTCCTGGTGCTTGGCCTCGGGAACGTCCTGCTTGGGGATGAGGGGGTGGGAGTGCACGTCATCCAGGCGATCGCTGCCGATCGCCCCGCGCTTCCGGCCGGCACGCAGGTGGTCGACGGCGGAACGCTCGGTCTCGAGCTGTTGCCGGTCGTCTCCGATGCCGACGCGCTCATCCTCGTCGACGCCGCCGACCTCGGGCAACAACCAGGCGCGGTGAATGTGGTGTCCGGGGATTCGCTGAGAGCGAGGCTCGCGGGACACGTGTCGCCTCACCAGGCAGGCGCGGGCGACCTGATCGCCGCGGCCCGCCTCATGGGCGTACTTCCCGGGCGGATGGCCATGGTGGGCATACAGCCCGGGTCGCTCGAGCCGGCGGTGACGTTAAGCGAGCCGGTAGAAGCGGCCGTGGCCCGGGCCGTGGGGATTGTGTGCGAGCTGGCGCGCGAGATGGTGGAGCTGCGGGCATATGCATGAGGCCGGGCTGGCAGGAACCTTCGCCGCAGAGGTTGAGCAGCATGGCCTTCAACGGGCGCGGCTGCGTGTCTATATCCCGGCAACCGAAGCGCACTCCCCGGGCTTCGAATCGGCGTTCAGGGCGCATCTGCAGAGCGTGGCTCCGTGGTACCGGCAGGAGCTGCTGGAGGTCGTTGTCGAACCGGTTGAACGGATCTGCGCGTCATGTGTCCAGCGCTTTCTATCAGCCGGTGTCGACCCTCGCTGCCCGGCATGTGGTGGCCCGCCGCTCCCCGCAGCCGCCGGCGAGGTCCAGTACGAGGTCATCTCCCGTGAGGCCGGCGTCGATGTGCCTTAGCACGGCAGGCCGGGTAGCGAGCATCGAGGAACGCGGCGGGATTCTTCTCGCGTCAGTCGAGTTCGAGGACCGCCCGAGCCAGCTCTGCATGAGTTACGTGGCCGGCCTCATGCCCGGCGACCGGGTGCTGGTCGCAGGCGGGGCCGTGCTCGAGCGTATCGATGAAGAGGAGGCTCTCGAGCGAGCTTCGTTCGCAGACATCCTGTTGCGTGCATTTGATGAGGTTGAAGCAGTCCACGAGGGAGGCAACGAGTCATGATTCCAAGAACTTCTGA
>JBBIVC010000064.1:0-9770 GCA_037439905.1 Thermoflexus sp. | reverse complement strand
GACGCAGCCAGCGAACCCGCGGATGAGGCGTTCGAGCATGGCCTTGCGTTCGAGGTCGAGATGGTTGTCCGGCTCATCGAGCAGCAGCAGGTCGGGCTCGCTCAGCAGGCAGCGGGCGATGCCGATGAGCTTTCGCTGGCCGCCCGAAAGCAGTTCCATGGGGCGCTCCCAGGCGTCCTCATCGAAGCCGAGCGACCGCAACAGGGCCTCGGCGCGGTTGCGAATCGCGCCGCCGCCCGCCTTTTCGTGGCGCTCGAGCAGGTCCGCGTGCTCGTGCAGCACCCGGTCGAACGCTTCCGGGTCGGCTAGGATCTCCGGGTCGGCCAGTTTCTGCTCGGCGGCGGTGAGTGCGGCCTCGATCGCCGCCACGTCGCCGCTCGCGGCGAGCAGCTCATCGAAGGCGCTGCGGCCGGGCTCCCCGGCGTACTCCTGCGGGAGGTACGCCACCTGCAGCCCCCGCCGGAAGGTCACGGCCCCCGCATCCGGGGCATCGATGCCGGCGAGGACGCGCAGGAGGGTGGACTTGCCCCACCCGCTCGGCCCAACCAGCCCGATCTTCTCGCCATCCTGCAGCGACCACGAGAGGCCGCGGAAGATGGTCCGCCCGCCGTGGATGCGCGACACGCTGGCAAGATCAGCAACGATCATCCGCACATTGTCCGCGAACGGCGTCCCACGGCGGATCGGCCAAACGGGGGAGAGGCGCCTGCCGTTTGTGGCGCCTCAGGCCGCCTCGTCGCGCTCCGGGTGGTAACCGGGATGGTCGATCGAGGCGATGGCGCACTTCGTGTGTTCGAACACGTTCCCGGGGCCGAGCAACTCCAGGATGCCGAAGCGTTCCAGCAGCGGCCGGATCTCCGGCTGGATCGCCGTCAGGATGATGCGGCCGCCATGGTTGCGCCGGTGTTCGATGATCCCTTCGAGCGTCAGCAGCCCCGAGGTGTCGATGTGGTGCACATCCTTCATCCGCAGGATGAGCGGCCGCTGCACATCGCCCTGCAGCTGGTATTCGAACGCCGAGGCGCTGTGGAACGAGAGCAGCCCCTGGACCGTGAAGAAGTCGATATCGGGCCGCGACTTGATGAGGTCCCCCAGCTCGGGCGAGACCTGCGCAATCCGCCCGCTCGCATCGGGCAGCATCGCCGCCGCCGCAGGCACCCGCACCAGCCGCCGCACCAGCAGCACCGTCGAGGCCAGCACGCCGAAGCCGATCGCATACGTGAGGTCAAAGAACAGGGTGATGAAGATCGTCGACAGCAGGACGACCAGGTCCTCGCGCGGGGCCCGGCGGATGAGCCTGGTGACCTCGGGCACCTCGGCGATGCGCCAGGCGGTCACGAACAGCACCGCCGCCAGCGTCGTCATCGGGATGTGGCCCGCCAGCGGACCGAGCACCAGCGTCAGCAGGAGCACCGTGAGCGAGTGGAACACCCCGGCCATCCGCGAACTCGCGCCTGCCCGGATGCTGGCGGCCGTGCGGGCGATGGCCGCGGTGGCAGGGATGGCGCCGAACACGGGCCCAACCACGTTCGCGATGCCCTGCCCGCGGAGCTCCGCGTTCGGGTCGTGGCGGACACGTTGCGAGGCCATGCCATCGGCCACCACCGCGCTCAGGAGCGATTCGACGGCCCCAAGGATGGCGATCGCGATCGCCGGCTGGAGCAGGTCGACGAACATCCCCATATCCCAGAAGCCGAGCGAGGGCTTCGGCAGCTCGCGGGGGAGTTCGCCGTACTTGCTCGCCAGGGTCGGCGTATCAATGCCGAAGGCCCACGTGGCCGCCGTCACCGCAGCCACCGCCACGAGGGCGGCCGGGACCCTGGAGACCAGGGGAATGCGGGGCGAGGCGATCAGCACCGCCAGGCTCGCCAGCCCCACGAGCGGCGTCGTCCAGCCGACGCTGCCCAGGTGCTGAAGCGTGTCCCACGTCTTCGCGTGGAAGTGCTCGAGCTCCGGGTTGGTGCCGGTGACCGCGAGGAACGTGTTGACCTGCCCGAAGATGATTGAGAGCGCGATGCCCGCGGTGAAGCCGATGATCACCGTCCCGGGCATGTAGCGCACCAGCGCGCCGAACCTCAGGCGGCTCATCACAAGCAGCAGGGCGCCGGCCATCATCCCCACCATGGGCAGGGCGCCCGGGCCATGGATGAGCACCACATGGCTCAGGAGCGGCACCAGCGCCGCGGTGGGCCCGGTGATGTTGAACCGGGACCCGCCGAAGATGGAGGCCGCGGCCCCCGCGAACACGGTCGTGTAGAGCCCGGCGATGGGGGGCACCCCGACAGCTACCGCGAGGGCGATCGAAAGGGGGAGGGCGATGATGCCGGCCACCAGCCCCGCGATAGCATTCGTCCGGATTTCAGCCAGGGTGGGGAGCGCCACACGCCGGGGGACAGGTGGCGCCGCGGGCACGGAAACCTGCACGAATCGACCTCGTCGGTTGGTTCGCTTCCGTGGCCTGCGAGGTGAGCTGACGGGTTCGGGCGGAAGTGCCCGTCCTTCCGTTCTGGAAGGATTCACCCCAGGAGTGGGTCCCCCGCTCCGCCGCCCGGCGGATTCGGCCGGCCACCCCGGGGGATGGCCTCGTGCCCAAAGCATCGGCTGGCCGGATGCCATGGTCTATGGACGCGAATATCGTGATTCTTCTAAGGCGTTTTCGCGTTCGTGAGCCCGGCCCTGTCGTCACGCCTCCTTACCATTCCTGAAGGCTGCGGGCCGTTGCCCTCTTAACACCGCCTGCGATGTAGTGCATCATGGACGGCGAGGGTTCTCCCGCGCTGTGTCCGCTCCACACCGGGAAACCCTCTTTCGCTGTCCCGCGCCGCCCGGCAGCGAAAAGCCCGCCGGTGGCCAGGCCGGGCGGGCTTTGCGATCCCTCACCAGGGAAGCGGTGGAAAGACTTGGCTCAGGCGACGGCCGGCCGCGCGGTAGCCCGCTGCCCGGCGCCCCCCGTGATGATCCTCGGACCAGTGGAGCGCGCCGCTACCAGGTCGCGTTGCGCCCGCCGCAGGAAGTCGCGCACTTCCAGCTCGCCTTCGTAGCCGCTCAGCGAGATCACGGGGAAGAGCTGGTTTGCGTGCTCCAGGGGAATGCACGCGCCGAGCGCCGGCAACAGGTTGTCGGCCTTCTCGGCTGCCGTCTGGTCGCGGTCATCGGCGATGATCGCGGCGAACACCGGCCCCTGCAGGTGCGCGACGAAATCTCCCTCGCCCAGGCACTGGCGCATCGCCCGGCCCACCGCCGGCATGAACCGGTCCTCCTGCACCTTCACCCGGTCCCATCCCCCGAAATCGGTGAGCACCAGCGAGAACGCCCGCCCGTTGCGCACCGAACGCATCATCTGGCGGCGCAGCTCGAACACGAAATGCCGGCTGTTGGGCAAGCCTGTCAGCTCGTCTTCGTAAATGCGGCCCCGCATCTTGTCGAGCGCCCGGTGGAACCGGCGGCCCTGCTCCGATTCCTCGTACCAGAACTGGATGTGCGCCCCCGCGAACAGCAGCGTCACCAGGCCAATCACCAGGAAGTTCGAACCGTTGCCCGTGATGAGCGTCTGCGCTTCGATGCAGAACACCACGATCCAGAGGCCGAATGTCACCGGCCGGATGAGCCGGATCAGCAGCGAGGACTCGACTGAGCCCAGCTCGCTCTGCTCCGCCGAAGGCAGCAGGAAGGCACTCAGCATGGGCGGCTTGTTCATGGGTGAACCCCTGGTGTTCTCACTACATACGTCGAACGCCGGGGACCTCGTCTGCAGTCCGCCTGTGTAAACCCTCTGTAATTCCTGCCCGCCGCCCTACCGGTTGCGAGGTGGCGGCAGCGTCCGCAGGTACTCGTCGATGGCGCGCGCCGCCCGGCGGCCATCGGCCAGGGCCGTCACCACCAGGTCGGCGCCGTTCACGTTGTCGCCCCCGGCGAACACGCCCGGCCGCGAGGTCTGCCCCCGCCGGTCGACCTGGATCAGCGCCTTGCGGTCCGCCTTCAGCCCGCTGGTGGTCTGGGGCACCACCGGGTCCGCCCCGTAGCCGATGGCGATCGCCACCGCATCGGCCGGGATCATGAACTCGCTGCCCTTCACGGGGATCGGCCGCCGCCTGCCCGATTCATCCGGCTCGCCAAGCTCCATCCGCTGGCACTCCACCGCCGTCACATGCCCGTTCTCATCACCGATGATGCGCGTCGGCAGCGTCAGCATTTCGAACACCACGCCTTCCTCGCGCGCGTTCTTGCGCTCTTCGGCCCGGCCCAGCATCTCCGCCTCCGTCCGCCGGTACACACAGGTGACGTGTTCGGCGCCCAGCCGCACCGCCGTCCGCACGCAGTCCATCGAGGTATCGCCCCCGCCGATGACGACGACGTTCGTCAGCTTCGGCAGCGGGTCGCGGAAGTGCGCCGGCAGCTGCTCGGGCGAAAGGTTGCCACGGACCAGGAACTCGGTCGCGCTGTACACGCCCTGCAGGTCCTCGCCCTCGATCTCCATCTGGTTGCCAACGCCCGCCCCGGTGCCGAGGAACACCGCATCGAACCCCGACTCGAAGAGGCCATCGATGGTCACATCCCGGCCCACGTAGGTGTTGCAGATGAACTTCACGCCCAGCGCCTCGAGGTGCGCGATGTACTCATCCACGATGTTCTTGCGCATCTTGAAGTTGGGGATGCCATACACCAGCACCCCGCCCGGCTCGGGCCAGAACTCGTACACCGTCACGGCGTGGCCCTGCATCGCCAGCTGCTCCGCCACCGCCAGGCCCGCCGGACCCGACCCGATCACCGCCACGCGCCGGCCCGTGGGGTCTGGCAGGTAGCGCGGCATGGGATATCCGCCCAGCTCCTGGCGCTGGTAGTCCGTGCAGAACGCCTCCAGCTTCCCGATGGTGACCGGCGGCTCCTTCTGCCCCCCCGGCCGGATGGCGAAGCCCACCACGCAGGCGCCTTCGCACAGCTTCTCCTGCGGGCAGAGCCGCCCGCACATCTCCGGCAGGTTGCTCGTCTCGCGGAACTTGTTCGCCGCTCCCAGGATGTCGCCCGCTTCCAGCAGCGCGAAGGCCCCGGGGATGTCGTTGTTCACCGGGCAGGCTTCCTGGCACGGGGCCGAGGGACACTGGATACACCGCGACGCCTCGATCATCGCCGCGTTCAGGTCGAACCCGATGTACGTCTCGTCGAAATTCCGCTTGCGGACCTCCGGGTCCTGCTTGGGCACGGGCTGGACGCTGATGGAAAGGCGGCGCGCGACTTCGTGTGTCATAAGCTCTGTGGTGAAACGAAGGGCGGAGCCGCAGCCGGCCCGCCCCTCTCAAATCCTCATGCAGGTGGTACCCACCGATCGTACTTGCGCCACCCGCGATGTCAACGAACCGGTGGCCCGCTGGACACCCGTCGCGCCCTGCCGCCTTAATGCGCCAACCTCTTCCCTCCTGGAGCGACCCATGGCACGCCTCGCACCCCTCGACCTCGAACACCTGGCGCCCGACCAGCGCGAGGTGGCCGAGGCAATCATCAGCGGCCCCCGCGGCGGCCTCCGCGGCCCGTTCGAAGCCTGGCTCCGCGCCCCCGGCCTCGCCGACCGCGCCCAGAAGCTCGGCGAATACTGCCGCTTCGGCACCAGCCTCCCGCGCGAGCTCTCCGAGTTCGCCATCCTCCTCACGGGCAGGCACTGGAAGTCGCAGTTCGAATTCTGGGCACACGCCCGCCTGGCGCGCGAGGCCGGCCTCCCCGCAGACATCATCGAAGCCATCCGCACCGGCAGCCAGCCGGCCTTCCGCAACGAGGCCCAGCGCGCCGTCTATGCTCTCGTCACCGGCTACTTCGCCACCAACCGCGTGGCCGATGCGACCTACCGCGAGGCCCTCGAGGCGCTCGGCGAGCGCGGCCTCGTCGAACTCGTCGGCATCGTCGGCTACTACGGGCTGGTCTCGATGACGCTCAACGTGTTCGAGGTTGGCCTGCCCCCGGGCGAACCCGACCCGCTCCCCTGACTGCTCCCGCCATGCGGCCGCCCGCAAGGGGCCGGTCGCCCATCGCGAGCGGCCGCCGGGCGTGGTGAAATAGGGCCATGAAGATCCTCGTCACCACCGATGGCTCCGAGCGCTCGCTCTGCGTCCTCCCCCACGCGGCCCGGTTTGCCAGCGCCTTCGACGCCCAACTGGTGCTCATGCGCGTGTTCGACCCACGCACCGACGCATCAGCGGAAGTAGCGCCGAACCTCGAGGAGGCGAGCGCCCGCGTCCGCGAGCGCTGGTCCGCCGAACTGCGCGAGGTGCTCTCGGCCCGCGGCATCGCCGGCGAAACCCACATCGCCGAGCGGAAGTGGGGCGAGGATATCCCCTCCGCCATCCACCGCGCCGCCGATGAGCTCGGGGCCACCCTGCTCGCCATGGATTCCCGCGGCACCGGCGCCATCCGCCACGCGCTCCTCGGGAGCGTCACCATGGGCGTCATCTCCCGGGCCGACCTCCCCGTGATGACGCTTGGCGGCTGCCCGCCCGTCCCGGGCTACACCGGCGTCTACCACCTGCTGCTGACTTCCGATGGTTCGGCCGATGCGCGGAGCGTGATCCCCGGTCTCGGTGAAATCCTTTCGCCTGGCAGGACGAAGGTGACGCTCCTCCAGGTCGTCGTCATGAAGGCCCTCGAACCCGAAGCCGAGGCCGAGGCGCGCGGCATGACCGGGCTGCGCCCCCTCCTGGAGCGCATCCCCGCCGGCGTCGAGGCATCGCTCATGGTGCGCGTCATCCCGCCCGGGGCCGGCATCGATACCGCCATCGCCGGGGCCGCCAGCGATGTCCGCGCCGATGCCATCGCCTCGGCAACCCACGGCCATAGCGCCCGCCGCCACCTCGTCGCCGGCAGCACCGCCCTCGGCGTGGTCAGGCTCGCCCAGGTCCCGGTCATCCTCGTCAAGAGCCATGCGGTGGACTGAGAGCACCGGGCTCCTGTCGCAATACCCGTCTGGTCTGTCTACTCGCTCGCCGCGGCCTCCCGCAGCACGTCTTCGTCGTACCAGACCGCCTCGACCACTGCCTGCCAGGGCCAGCCCAGCCCCAGCAACCGCTCCGCCAGGGCCAGCTGCGCCGAAATCTCGCTCGCCAGCGTCGCCATCAGGTCCGAGAGCAGGTCCGAACCTTCCGGGCCCAGCACATCGGCCAGTTGCACCTCGCGCTTCTGCGCAATGGCGCGGCAGGCCAGCGCGGCAATGGCGAGACGCCGCGTCTCGTGGTCGTGGGGGAGCGCCCACGGTGCGGGCTTGTTACCTTCGAACATCGCCGGGACCCCGCAGCTTGCTGCCCGCATGTTCCATGCGCACGGTTAACGCGTCTCTCAGGGAAAACCCCTACTTCCACGATTGGCGGGAGAGTGCATCCAAACCTTCCCCGGATATCCTTTCCCGCATGGGAACCGCCCCGGCCGCCGATCCATCGATCACCATCGATGAGGATGCGCTGCGCAGGCTCATCCCGCCCTACCGCGTCATCCTCCACAACGACGACCACAACACCATGGACCATGTCGTGCGCACCCTCCTTCGCTGCATCCCGGCGCTCTCGCCGGAGGAAGCCGAGCAGATCATGTGGACCGCCCACACCTACGGCCAGGCAACCGTCATCGAATGCCCGAAGGAGACCGCCGAGCACTACCGCAACTGCCTCGAATCGGCCGGCCTCACCGCAACCATCGAGCCCGCCTGATCTTTCCTCTTTCCTCTTCTTCTTCCCTCTTCCCTCTTCCCTCTCGCCCGCTACCCTTGCGGTACACGCATGGCCGAACCGAACTGCCACTATTGCAACCGGCCCGCTGAAGCCGAGTGCCCCACCTGCGGGCGGCTGTACTGCGCTGAACACGGCGAGGATGTCTGCCTCCGCTGCATGGCCCCCGAATCGGCCACGCCCAGCGCGCTCGTGTATCGCGGGTCCGTCCTCACCCTCGTCATCGCCACCCTCGTGGCGCTCTTCCTGGTCCTCCGTCCGCCCGAGCGCCCAACCGATAACGGCGTCGTCCGCGCCGTGCCCACCAATACCGCCGCCGTGAGCGCCACCGCGACGGCAACGCCCCCCGGCACACGGACCCCCGGCGCCCTTACCACGCCTGCGCCCACCTCCAGGGCCACGCCGGGCGCATCCCCATCGCCCCCGGCGTCGCCGTCACCTGCCGGCTCGCCCACCGCGGCCGCCACGCCAACCCCCGGCCCGCGCACCTACACCGTCCGCGCCGGCGATACCCTCTCCTCCATCGCGGCGGAGCACGGAACGACCGTCGACGCGATCGTCGCGCTCAACCCCGGCCTCGACCCCGACACCCTCCAGGTCGGCGCGGAGATCCGCCTCCCGTGAACTGGCACGACGACCCGGAGGTCCAGAAACAGGTGCGGCTGCGTTCCGCGCGGAGCAAGCTGCTGCGCTCGGTGATCATCTGGATGCCGCTCTTCCTGGCGGCGCTCGCGGGCGTGATCTTCTCCACCGCCGATATCCTCTTCATGGACCGCGAATACAGCTCGACCTGGGTGCTGGTGACCGTGCTCACCATCCTCGCGGTGCTCTTCGGGTTCCAGGCCATCCAGTCGCTGCTCGACTTCCTCGATACGCCCCGGACCGAGCGGGGCTTCGTCACCCGCCGCTGGGCCCGCAGCGATTCGTTCGTCGTCCGCTCTCACTACATGCGCCTGGAGAAGCGGATCCTGCGCGGCGATGCCTTCCTCCTCGCCGAGATCCACGAGGGCGACTACGTCGAGGCCACCTTCTATCCCCACTCCGCCGTGCTCGTCTGGGCCGACAAGCTCAAGCCGCCAGCGGCCGGCGAGGCCGCTCCCCCGACCGGCCGCCCGGGGTGGGATGGCCCCGTCCAGCGCCGCTGAGCGCGTCCAGGGTGTCCCCCGCCGAATTCTGACCGTTCCGGGGCACGAAACTCGCCTCTCGCGCCGGCACGTCAGCAGTTGACGCGGCCGTCGCCCTATCATGCGCGACTTCTTCCCGGGCGGTGATGAACATGGCGATCGCGCGAAAACTGGCGCTAGCGGTGATGCCTGGATCTGTGTTGCTCGTCTCGTGCCTGGCGTGGTTCGGCTCCGCCCACGCCGGGGCCGGCGGTGGCCCCGAGGGCGATGCCTATGACCTCGTTGAGTTCGATCTCAGGCCGCCGCCCGCCGACGCTGAGACAGTCCTCCGCCGTGAGCACGCGGGTGAGGCGGACCGCGTCGGGGCCGCGACCGTGTTCCCGCCGGACGAGCGCTGGCAGGTAACGGATACGACCGGCATCCCGTTCCGGACCATTGCTCACCTTGCTCTGTTCGAGCGTGGCGGGCGCCTCTCGGGTCACTGCTCCGGCGTCATGCTCGGGCCGGACGTCGTGCTTACAGCGGCGCACTGCGTCTACTGGTCCGGCAGTTATATCGACAGTGTGCTCGTCGTGCCTGGCGAATCGTGGCCCAGGTGGCCATACGGCACCGGGTTCGCGGCGAAGATGGCGGTCCCTGTGGGGTGGGCCAATGGACCCGGGCAGGATCCTCCCGACGCACTCATGCCCCCGACGAAGTTCGACTGGGCGATCCTGGTCTTGAGCTTGCGCGACTGGAATGACAGGGCCCTTGCGCCCTACCCGGTGGTGGCCGGCGCCCCCGATGCCTACTTCGCCCGCCCGGACCTCACACTCTTTACCGCGGGCTACCCTGGCGATAAGCCTGTCGGGACGATGTGGGCCGCAATCAGCAAGGAACTTGTTGTCGATGAGGATTTCCTCCTCACCCGGGCCGACATTGCTGAGGGGCAGAGCGGGTCGCC
>JBBIVC010000063.1:0-9774 GCA_037439905.1 Thermoflexus sp. | reverse complement strand
CATCGCCTCCACCGTGCTCGGCCAGGTGATCCAGTCCCTCAACAGCACTGTGTTCGGCCGTTCGCCTGCGGGCCTCATCCTCGCGATCGACGACATCACGGCCAACACCATGCCCGCCACCCTCGCCACCCTCGACGACCCCTGTCTCCTCCTGCGTGGCGCCATCTCCAGCGCACGTGACATCGAAATCGCGCTTGTTCTCCCCGGCACGTTCCTCGACATCATGGCCGGGGCCATGGAGGGAGCGGCCGCGGCGCAGGGGGCAACCGGCGCGGCGGGCGCAACGCCCGAATTCAGCCTGGGGCTCACTCAAGAAGAACTCGAAGCGGCCGAACTCCTCGATGTGGAAACCTCGTTCGAACCGCAGCACGCCCCGCCACCGCCACCGCCACCGGGACCGGCCTCTCGCGAGCCCACGCCGATCGGCTCCGCCGCGCGCGCCAGGTTCGCCCCCCTTGCCGAGGCCCCTGCGCCATCCGCCCGCAGCCCCATCGACCTTCTCGCCGGCCTCCAGATGAACGTCACCGTCGAGCTCGGTCGAACCGAGCTCACTGTCGCCGAGGTCCTCAGCCTCGGGCCCGGATCCGTCATCGAGCTCGACCGCATCGCCGGCGAACCCGTCGACATCCTCGTCAACGACCGCCTCATCGCGCGTGGCGAAGTTGTGGTCGTCGATGAGAACTTCGGCATTCGCGTCGTCGAAGTGGTCCGCAGGGGCGCAGAGCAGGAGGCAAGCGTCGGGTGAACGACCCGAAGACCCGGAAACGCCTGACCTGGCTCGCCGTGATCGCGGGCGTCATGCTCGTCGCCCTCCTCTTCATCTCAACCTTCGCGCCATCGGGCCCCTCCGCGGCAGAGAGCCCGGTGCTCCGCCCGGCGCAAACCACCTCGCTCGCCGGAGACCCGGCGGAAGTCCAGCAGCCCGCCCCCCCCGCCGATTCCTCCACGGGTTTCAGCCTCGGCGGCGGCGAGCTCATCTCGCTCGCGTGGCGCCTCGCGCTGGTCATCGTCATCATCGCCGCCTCAATCGTCGGCCTCCGCTGGTGGGGCAAGAAGGCTGCCGGGCCCCGTAGCACCACCGGCTTCCTCCGCGTCATCGATACGCTCGCCATCAGCAACGGCCGCACCATCCACCTGGTGGCCCTTGGCGACCGCGTAATCGCCGTCGGCGCCACCCCCCAGCAGCTCACCCTGCTGAACGAACTTACCGCCGAGGAAGCCCTCCACGTCCTGGCGCAATCCGCAAGTACGTCCGAGCAGCCCCTCAGCCAGTTCGCCGCCGAGCTCTTCCAGTCCATCCGCCGCAACTCCCGCGGCGGCCCCTCGCGCCAGTCCCAGGCCACGATCGGCCTGGAACGCGACTGACCCGTCCCTCCCAACCTCGGCGCTTCCGCCCGGGCGAATGCGGGTATGCCCCCGCAGGCCCCTGAGGGTTTCGTCCCTTCCCGAGGGGGGTTCCCCCAATACTGAGCGCAGACTGGCCGCCCTACGCTGAACCCCACTTCCTCCACCGGGGGCCCGAGTGGGATTCCGCCACTGCTTTCGCCGAACCTCCAGGCGCCGGTTTCTTCTCGTCCTGGCGGTCCTGTCCCTCGCGCTGGTCAGCCTCACTGGCTGTGTCGCCCAGGCCACCGCGGCCCCGCCCGCCCCGGCCGGCCCCACCATCAACACCCAGGACCCGCAAAACGTCTCCTCGGCCATCCAGCTCCTCCTCCTCATCACCGTCCTCTCACTCGCCCCTGCCATCCTCGTGATGGTCACGTCCTTCACCCGAATCATCGTTGTGCTCTCGCTCGTCCGGAACGCCATCGGCATCCCCCAGCTGCCGCCGAACCAGGTGCTCATCGGCCTCGCCCTGTTCCTCACCGCCTTCGTCATGGCCCCGGCCATCAAGACCATCAACGAAGAGGCCGTCCAGCCCTACCTCAACGGCACCATTACCCAGCAAGAGGCCTACAACCGCGGCGAAGCACCGCTTCGCGCGTTCATGCTCAAACAGACCCGCGAACAGGACCTCGGCCTCTTCCTCAAGCTCTCGAACTCTCCCAAGCCAGAGACCGTCGACGACGTACCAACCTACGTCCTCGTCCCCGCCTTCACCATCTCTGAGCTCAAGACCGCCTTCCAGATGGGCTTCGTCATGTTCGTGCCCTTCCTCATCATCGACCTCATCGTCTCATCCGCCCTCCTCAGCATGGGCATGATGATGCTACCCCCCGTCATCGTCTCCCTCCCCTTCAAAATTCTCCTCTTCGTCCTGGTCGATGGCTGGTACCTCATCGTCGGCTCGCTCGTCGGGAGCTTCGCATGAACGAAGGCGTCGTCCTCGGACTGATGAGGGAAGCTCTCACCGTCTCGCTGCTGGTGGGCGCGCCCATCCTTGCCACCACCCTCGTGATCGGTGTCGTCGTGAGCATCATCCAGGCCGTCACCCAGGTGAACGAGGCCACCCTCACCTTTGTCCCGAAGCTCATCGGTGTCTTCGTCGCCATGCTGCTCTTCGGCCCCTGGATGATGAGCACGCTCCTCGATTTCTCCGCCGGGCTCTTCGCGAACATGGCGGCCTATGGGCGGTGACGCGATGGACCTGGCACTCTCGCCCCAGCTGACCTACGCCTTTCTGCTCTTGCTCCTCCGCACCTCCGCGATGCTGGTGTCGGCGCCGCTCCTCAGCCACCGCGGCATCCCGGCCTACACACGTGTCGGCTTCGCCGTCTTCATGGCCCTGGTCCTTGTCCCCCTCCAGGGCGACGCCGCGCCGCCACCGCCGCAGAGCTTCGGCACACTTGTCGACCAGGCCCTGCGCGAGACCGTCTTCGGCCTGGCGCTCGGCCTCGTGATGAATATCGTCTTCATCGGCCTGCAAATGGCCTCGCGCGTCATCGGCCTTCAGATGGGCTTCGGCCTCGGCGCGGTGTTCGACCCGATCACGGGCACGGAATTCGGCGCCTTCGACCAGTTCTATTCGCTTCTCGTCACGCTGGTGTTCTTCAGCATCAACGGCCACCACCTCACCGTGCAGACCCTTGCCGAAACCACCCGCGCCATTCCCCTCGGAACCTTCGACCCGTTCGCCCTCAACCCTTCCGGGATCACGTCGCTCATTGCAGGGCTCACCGTCACGGCCATCCGCCTCGCGATGCCCGTCATGGCCGCGCTCACCCTCACCGATATCGGCATGGGCATCGTCTCGCGCACCGTGCCCCAGATGCAGGTCCTCATCGTCGGCGCCCCGGTCAAGATCGGCGTCGGCGTCCTGGTCCTCGGCGCAGCGCTCCCTGCGACCATGACGCTTATGAATGGCGTCCTTGGCGCATCGCTCGCCGGTTCGAGCCAGGTCCTCCTCGGAGGTGCCCGCTAGATGGCCGGCGAACGGACTGAGGCGCCAACCCCAAAGCGGCTCCAGGACGCCCGCAAGAAGGGCAACGTTGCCAGGAGCGAGGAAGTCGTCCAGATCGGCGCGCTCCTCGTTGCCGTCGCCGGCATCCGCTTCCTTGGCCCCGGCCTCTGGTGGAGCATGCGCGACCTCCTCCACGAAGGTCTCGCGAACCCGGCCACGCAGGAGTTCACCCCCGCCAGCGCCCAGCAATACGGCCGCGACGTGTTCCAGCACGCACTCCTGGCAATCCTGCCCTTGCTCGGGCTCATTGCCGCGGCCGGTGTCCTCCTCAACGTCGGCCAGACGGGTCTCCTCATCAGCGGAAACAGCCTCAAACCCAACTTCTCGCGGGTGAACCCCGCCTCGGGCGCCAGGCGCATCGTGTCTGTCGAAGGGCTCGTCCGCCTCGGCAAATCGCTCTTCAAGTTCGTGGTCGTCGGGGTGGTGGTCTACTTCACCCTTGCTGGCCAGATGGCCGAGCTTGCTTCCCTGGCCCGGTTCGGCGTGGCCGATTCCACCGCGCGCCTCGCCCGTCTCGGGTTCGATATCGCGTTCCGCGCAACCGGCGTCCTCTTCGTCATGGCCATCGCCGATTTCGCCTGGCAGCGCCGTCAGCACATCAAGCGCCTCATGATGACCCGCGAAGAGCTCAAGCAGGAAATGAAGGAGAACGACGGCGACCCTCAGATCAAGGCCGCCATTCGCCGCCGCCGCCAGCAGCTCATGAACCGCATGATCGCGGCCGTGAAGACGGCCGATGTGGTCGTCACCAACCCGACCCACTTCGCGGTCGCGCTCAAGTACGACCCGGTCACCATGCAGGCGCCCATGGTCGTCGCCAAGGGCCAGGACCACCTCGCCTTCCGCATCCGCGATGTCGCCATGAAGGCCGGTGTTCCCGTGCTCGAAGAGCCGCCACTTGCCCGTGCCCTCCACAAGTCGGTCCCCATCGGCCAGTACGTGCCCGCCAGCCTCTTCCACGCCGTCGCCGAGGTCCTCGCCTGGGTCTACGCCCTCCGCGCGAAAAAACCGTTCACCCGCCGCCGCACCGCCGCGGCCAATCTCGGAGGTAACCTGTGACCGTCCGGGCTCCCGCCGCCTCATCGTCGTTTGGCATCGGCCGTCTCCTCGGCCAGACCGACGTGCTCCTGGCTGCCGGCATCATCGTCATCGTCGGGATGATGATCATCCCGCTGCCGCCCGCCCTCCTCGACCTCCTGCTCACCGTCAACATTGCGGCTTCCGTCATCATCCTCCTGGTCGCCGTCTACACCGATGAGCCGCTCAAGTTCTCGGTCTTCCCCTCGCTCCTCCTCGTCACCACGCTCTTCCGCCTCGCCCTGAACGTCTCCACCTCGCGCCTCATCCTCCTTCAGGCAAACGCCGGCTCCGTCGTCGATTCGTTCGGCCACTTCGTCGTTGGCGGGAACCTCGTCGTTGGCATCGTCGTCTTCCTCATCCTGGTCGTCATCCAGTTCGTCGTCATCACGAACGGCGCGGGCCGCGTAGCCGAGGTCGCTGCCCGCTTCACCCTGGACGCCATGCCCGGGAAGCAGATGGCCATTGATGCCGACCTCAACGCCGGGCTGATCGACGAGCACCAGGCGCGCGAACGCCGCAAGGCCATTGGCCACGAGGCCGACTTCTACGGGGCCATGGATGGCGCCAGCAAGTTCGTCAAAGGCGATGCCATCGCCGGCATTGTCATCATCATCGTGAACATCATCGGCGGCCTCAGCATCGGCGTTTTCCAGCAGGGCACCGGCGCGAGCGAGGCCCTCAGCCGCTACGCCACCCTCACCGTCGGCGATGGCCTCGTGTCCCAGCTCCCGGCCCTCCTCATCTCCACCGCCACCGGCATCATCGTCACCCGGGCCGCGGGCGAAACCAACCTCGGCAGCCAGATGTTCAGCCAGATGACCGTCCAGGCGCGCCCGCTCTATGTGGCGGGCGCGATGCTCGCCGTTTTCGGCCTCATGCCCGGCCTCCCGAAGCTGCCCTTCTTCATGGTCGCGGGCATCTCCGCCGGCGGCGGCTACCTCATCACCCGCTCCCAGAAGGCCGAACAGCTTGCGGCCCTCGCCGCGATCCCCATCGCCGAGCCCGAACCCGAACAGCTCGGCCCGCAGCAGGTCATCCAGATGATGAACATCGACCCGCTCGAAATCGAAGTCGGCTACGGGCTCATCCCGATCGTCGATGAGCAGGCCGGGGGCGGCCTCCTCCGCCGCATCACCATGATCCGCCGTCAGCTCGCCCTCGAACTCGGCATCGTCCTCCCCACCGTCCGCGTCCGCGATAACCTCCAGCACGCGCCAAACGCCTACGTCGTCAAGCTTCGCGGCGTCGAAATAGCGCGCGGCACCCTCCAGCCCGGCCACTTCCTCGCCATGGATCCCGGCACCGCCGAGGGCGACGTCCCCGGCATCGAAACCCACGAGCCGGCGTTCGGCCTCCCCGCCCGCTGGATCACGCCAGCCTACCGCGAACGCGCCGAGCTCCTCGGCTACACCGTTGTCGATGCCGAGTCCGTGCTCGCCACCCACCTCACCGAGCTCGTCAGGCGCTTCGCTCCCGACCTCCTCAGCCGCCAGGACACCCAGAACCTGCTCGAAAACCTGCGCGGCGAATACCCGGCCCTCGTCGAAGACCTCGTACCCACCACCCTCACCGTCGGCGAGGTCCAGGAAGTCCTCCAGAACCTCCTCGCCGAGCGCGTCTCCATCCGCGACCTCGTCACCATCTGCGAAACGCTGGCCACCCAGGGCCGCGTCACCCGCGATATCGACCTGCTCACCGAATACGCCCGGGCATCGCTCGCCCGCCAGATCAGCCGCCAGTACGCCGATGACTCCGGCACCCTCCACGTCATCACCGTCGGCTCCCGCACCGAGGACGAGATCGCATCGTCCATCCAGCAATCCGACCACGGCAGCCAGGTCGCCATGGCCCCGTGGCAGGTCCAGCGGCTCATCGGCGTCGTCAGCACCGAAGTCGAGCGCGTCGCGGCCGCCGGTCGCGACCCCATCATCCTCTGCTCCTCCCGCATCCGGCTTGCGTTCCGGCGGCTCCTCGAACGCCGCCTCCCGAACGTCGTCGTCCTCTCCTTTGCCGAAGTCACGCCCCAGACCGCCGTCGAAGCCGTCGGCAACATCGAGGTGAACGTTGGAAACGAAGCGCTACATCGGTAACGACACCGCCCGCATCTTCGCCCGCGTCAGGCGCGAACTCGGCCCCGATGCCGTGATCGTCCGCACCCGCTCGCTCCTCCGCGAGGGCGCCGAACCCCTCATCGAAGTGCTCGCCGCACCCGCAACCGGCGAGGCAGCGCTCCCGTTCGCCCTCCAGCAATCGCTCGTGGAAGGCGCGCTCGCCCGCGTCGAATACGATGGCAGGCCCCTCACCGTTGGCGACCTCGAAGACCTTGCGGCCAGGGAGGCGCGGAGCGGCCCGCCCAACCCGGTCTCGTTGCCTCACCCTGCGGCGACCGACCCGGCGCCCGGCTGGCTTGAGGGCTTCGTCAGGGCGCCCGGCGCCACGCCGGCAGCCCGCGATGGCCTGGCCCCGTTCGTAGCACCGCCAGCAGATGCGCCCCCGCCAGCCGTTGAGTGGGGCGAGAGGCCGCGGATTATCACCCGTGGCGGCACTCCCCGCGAGCACCGGGAGCTGCCTGCCGCCGAACCAGACACCCCCCGGTTCAATCCCCTCGAGCCAGGCGTCGCCGGCTTGCTTGTCGCTGCCGGCTTCAGCCCCGAATCAGCCCGCCGCGTCGCTGCGGCGGCACCCGCTCACGCCGGCCCGGCCCGCGCGCTCGAGGCGGCGCTCGTCTCCCTCCAGGCCGCCTACCCTCCCGAGGGACGCACGGCCATCATCACCATCCAGGGGCCCGCAGGGTCCGGCCGGACCACCGCCCTCATGCGCATGGCGCTGGATTGCGCCGATGCGGGCCGGGCCGCCATCCTCGTGGCCGCCGATACCTCGCACACCGGTGGCCCGGCCCAGGTCCACGCCTACGGCGAAGCCATCGGCATCCCCGCCTTCGATGCCTTCTCGCCCCAGGAACTCGTCCATGCCGTCACCCGCGCACCGCGCGGCGCCTGCGTCTTTGTCGATGTCCCGCCCGGCCGCTGGACGCCACCGCCAATCCCCGGTGTCGAACACTTCGCCTACCTGGCCCTGCCCGCCCATTGGGATGCAACCGTCCTCACCTCCCAGCTTGCAGCGCTCGACCCCGCCGCCTGCGCGGGCGCCATCCTCACCCACACCGACCTCGTCACCACTCTGGCACCGGTTCTTTCCATAACTGTAGAGGCCGGGCTTGGCCTGGCTTTCCTATCCTCAGGACGCGATGTCGCCACCGGGATCGCGGTCGCCGATCCCCTCACGCTTGCATCAGGGGTCTTCACTACGAGTTCACGGGAGACGACCAATGGGCGCCTCGTTGCCACAGCGTAAGAATCCCTTCATGGCCCAGGGATTGCTGCCAGGCATCACGTTGCGGCTCGATGTCTCCTCGGGGCGCGAGGGCGAGACACACGTAACCCGCGTCGAGGATGTCGATAACGAGCGCATCGCCATCCTCGTCCCGATGCGCGGCCTCCGGCCCCGCCCGTTCCCCTCCGGCACCCTCGTCCATGCCCACTACATCCACCAGCGCAAGCGCTGGCTCTTCGTCACCGAGGTTGTGGGCCATAGCCCCGATGGCATGCACGAGTACCTCCGGCTGCCCGGCGCCGTCGAAAGCATGGAGCGGCGCCGGACCTTCCGCCTCCCCGTCGCGATCAAGCCAGAATCGCTCTACCGCCTCGTCATCGATGCCGCCGAACCCTCATCCGAGGAACCCCTGGATGGCATCATCGTCGATCTCAGCGAAGGCGGCTGCTGCATCACCAGCCGCAAGCTCGTCCTTGCCGGCGAGCGCCTCGGCCTCCACGCCATCCTCCCGGAAGCCGGCGAAATCCACGCCCGCCTGCGGGTCACAGGGGTCCGCGAGCCCGCGCCCGGGAACCGCATGCACCGCGTCCACTGCGAATTCACCGATATCTCCCGCGCCGGCCGCGACGTCATCGCCCGCTACATGATGCGCCGGCAGCTCGAAATGCGGAGGCGCGGACAGCTATGACCATCCGGCCTTACACCATCGCCCGCTACGGCGTCTGGGCCGCCCTGTCTGTGGCCGCCCTGAGCGTCTGGCTCGCAACGCGCGCTGGCGTCGCCCTCGACCAGGCCCTCCTCCGCGCCGTCTTCTTCTTCCTTCTCATCACCGTCATGGCATTCGGCGCCGAGGCCGTCCTGCTCGTCACGCCACCGGCGGCCCGCCCCGCCAGCGAGCCGGAATCGGCCGCCGAATCCGAAACCGCCGAACCCGCTGAGTAGCCCGTTGAAGGAGCTGTCCCATGGCCCTTGCAAGTGAAGCCCCGGCCTACCTCGCCGACCGCGACGCCGCCATCCGGCAATATGCGCCGCTCGTGAAGTACGTCGTCGGCCGCCTGGCCATTGGCCTGCCCGCCATCCTCGATTACGAGGATATCCTCAGCTACGGCACCATCGGCCTCATCGAAGCCCTCGATCGCTACGACGGAAGCAAAGGCGTCAAGTTCGAGACCTACGCCATCAGCCGCATCCGTGGCGCCATCATCGATGCCCTTCGCTCGCTCGACAGGCTCCCCCGCTCGGTCCGCCAGAAGGCCAAGAAGCTCGAATCGATCCACGTCTCCTTCACCCTCGAACACGGCCGCGAGCCCACCGACGAGGAAGCTGCCGAGCTCATGGGCCTCACCCTCGACCAGTACAACCAGGCCCTCATCGATTGCAGCTGGGTCACCGTTTCCCTCGATGGCCTCCTCGACCGTGATACGAACGACGATGGTTCGGCGCCAACCGAGCTCCCCGCCGACCCCAACGAGGAGGACTTCACCCAGCGCCTCGAAAAGCGCCAGCTCATCGATGCCCTCACCGGCGCCATCAAGTCCCTCCCCGAGCGCGAGTGGCTCATCGTCAGCCTCTATTACCGCGACGAAATGACCATGAAGGAAATCGCCCAGATCCTCGAGATCTCCGAGTCCCGCGTCTGCCAGCTCCACGGGCGTGCGCTTGGCCGTCTCCGCGCCCGCCTGGCCCGCGAACGTAACGCCTGAGGTACCCCAATGAACGATGCGATCGCCCTCCTCGCCATCTCCCAGCTCGTGTGCCTTGGCGCAATCTTCTACCTTTACACTCAGCTCAATGCGCTCAAGCGCGCCAGTATCGTCCGGCGCCGGCAGCCGTCCGCCCGCGTCCACCACATGCCAGCCGCAACGGAGAACCTCCCGGCGGCCTTCGCCGGGGCCGCCCACGCAGCCTATGCAGGCGGGCCCGCGCCTCGCCCGGCCGCCGCTGACAGCCTTGCCGGCCGC
>JBBIVC010000062.1:0-9826 GCA_037439905.1 Thermoflexus sp. | reverse complement strand
TCGGGCCACGGGGGCTGTTGCTTGGGCTGTATCACGGCATTCCGCTCACGAAGCGAGGCGAGAACTACAACCTGGTGGCGCCCGACAAAATCAGCATCTACCAGGAGCACATTGAGGCGATCTGTTCCACCGACGAAGAGATCAGGGAACAGGTCCGGAAAACCGTGCTGCACGAGCTCGGTCATTATTTCGGTATCGACGACGACCGGCTGCATGAGCTCGGAATGGGGTAGCCGCGAACAGGTGCCAAGAGTGCCACCTATTGCGTTGGCAGGCGCGTGAAGGTAACGGAACGGGATCGGGACAATTGACCGAAGGGGGAAGGGGTGCGTAGGTTGAGACGGTGACGAGCCGTGTCGAGGATTCCAGGCTCGCCGCCATACCAGAGCGGCGCAGGGCAAGGCCGCGGACGCGGCCGGCGCCGCGGGTCACGGCTTCGCAGCGCTTCCTGTTCGTGCTTGCGCTGTTCACCTTCGGGCTCGCCTCGATGTACACGAGCATTGCGCTGCTTGCCCGGGTGACGCCGGCGCTCTTCCCGGGCAAGTCGCTGACGAACCTGGCGATCATCAGGCCGCTGGCGAGCCTCGATACGCCCCTGGTGGGCATCAAGGACCCCGGGGCAAACAGCGTCTTCAACGAGCGCATCAATCTCCTGGTGCTGGGGGTCGATAAGCGGCCGGGCTGGCAGTTCGAGGACAACGCGAACTCCGGATACCTGACGGACACGATCATGGTCGCGACGCTCGACCCGGTAGCCGACACGGTGAACGTGCTGAGCTTTCCCCGCGATATGTGGATCGACATCCACAAGCCGGACGGCGTTTACCAGGGGCGGATCAACGAGGCGTACGGCATCGGTGTGCGGGATACGGGTTCGATCAAGGGCGGCGTTGAGCAGCTGAAGCGCGACCTGCTGGAGAACTTCGGGATTGAGATCAAGCACTACGTGATTCTCGATTTCGAGGGGGTGGAGCGGCTCGTCGACTCCCTGGGCGGGGTGGAGGTGGACATCCCCTATGACCTCTCGGTGCCGGACTGGTACTACAGCAACGACGACCTGAACGCGAGGTGGGTGAGCTTTCCGCCGGGTGTGAACCAGCTCGATGGTTATCACGCCGTAGCGTTTGGCCGCCACCGGGAATACGACAGCGACCTGAAGCGTGTGAAGCGTGCTGGAGGCGGCGCTCCGGAAGGCGTTCTCGATCGGGCTCCTGAACCGGAACACGAAGGAGCTGTGGGACGCGTACTCGGGAATGGTCAAAACCGATATCCCGTACTCGAAGTTCCCCGGTTACGCGCTCGCCCTGAAGGACACGGGCGGGAGGCTCAACACGTTCTCCCTGGGCGACCCTGTGAATGACGTGCCGACGCTGACGCCATTCACCACGGATGGCGGGGCATCGGTGCTGCTGTGGAACGCGGAGAACGTGCAGTACTGGCTCAGCCAGGTGTTCACGAAGTCGGCCTATGCGGGCTCGGTGGTGGAGATCCAGGACGGTTACGGGGCGGACGGCGAAGTGCGCGTGGCGGCGCTGGGCCGGTACCTGCGGTATGTGAAAGGCCTGCCAACGGTGTACTACGGGCCCGACGCCGCGCCTCAGCCGCACACGTCGATCACCTTGTATGGAACGGAGCGCCGGCCGCTGGCCGAGGACATCGCGAAGTGGATGGGCCTGCCGGTTTCGGAGATTGTCGTGCGGGACAAGACCGACCCCGGGCTGCCGGACGTAATCGTCACGATTGGCAAGGACTTCAAGGTCCCCGGGGGATAACCGCGAGGGTTCACTCGGCGGGCCGCGGCGGCTCCTGGGGCTCATCGAGCGCGGTGCGGGCGAGCTGTTCGAGCGCCCGGTCTTCGAGCGGCGGGTTGTGGAGCGCGGCACGGACATCGCGAAAGTAACGCTCGATGGGGCGGCGCTTCTCGAGGCTGACACCACCGACGACGCGCATCGCCAGGTCCACCGCCTCGATGCAATTGTTGAGGGTGTCGATCTTGGCCATGGCGATGCGGTCGAGAGCCGGCGGAGGGCTCGTGAGCTTCCGTTCCCATGCGTCGCAGGCGTTTTCCATCAGCGCGCGGCTGCGGTGGATAAGCAGGTCGATGCGGGCGATGCGGGTGCGCACGCCGGGGTATTCCTTGATGGTGCGGTTGGAGTTGGGCGTCCTTTCGCGCGCGAAGGCGACGGCGTAATCGCGCGCGGCTGAGGCGACGCCGATGGTCGTGGCGCAAAGGCCGAGGGCGAACCACGCCATTCCCGCGCCGCCACGGGCATCGGGCTGGCCGGGCTCGCGGCGGTTGAGGAGCCGGCCGGCGGGCAGGTAGATGTCATCGAGGATGACATCGTGGGAGCCGGTGGCGCGCATCGAAAGGCTGTCCCAGGTTTCCACGATGCGCAGCCCCGGGTCGGAGCGGAGGACCATGAAGTTGGCGAGCGCCGGCGGAGCGCCCTGGTCCGGGGCGACGCGCGCGAGGACGATGAAGTGGTGGAGCAGGGGCGCGAGGGTGGTAAACGTCTTGCGGCCGGACAGCCGCCAGCCGCCCTCGACGGGAGTAGCCGTCGTATCCGGGAGGCCGCCGCCCGCCGGGCTGCCAAGGCCCTCCTCGGTGGCGACCGTGTTGACCAGCTGGCCCTGCTCGACGGCGCCGGCGCACATCCGCTCGAACCATGCGGGAGGGTAGGAGGGCGCGTCGCGCTCCTGGCCGAAGATCTTCAGGTGCATCATGAAGGCGAGCGCGGTCGAGCCATCGGCGCGCGCAAGGGTTTCCAGGACTGCGAGATAGGTATGCAGCGGGGCCTCGGCGCCGCCGAACGCGCGGGGCACGGTTAGCCCATAGAAGCCGGCACGGAAGAGGTCGTCGAAGTTCTCGAAAGGGAATGAACCTTCGCGGTCGTGCCGTTCCGCGCGAGCCGCGAAAGAGGGAGCGAGTTCACGCGCGCGAGCCACCCAGTCAGTGGAGGACATAGGCGGAGTGTAGCGGGTAGGGCTGGATGCAGCGGGTTATTTGCCGCCGGCAGCGGGGAGCTTCGCCAGCGGGCCGTGCTCCGAGGGGCCCTCGATGTGGAGGTTGGGGAGGATGCGGTCGAGCCAGCGTGGCATCCACCAGTTCGCCTCGCGGAGCAGCTCCATGGTCGAGGGGACGAGGAATATCCGGACGATGGTGGCATCGACGAAGATGGCGGTGGCAAGGCCGATGCCAAACTCCTTGATGACCCGGTCGGGACCCAGGACGAAGGAGAGGAAGACGGTAACCATGATGGCTGCTGCCGCGGTGATGACGCGGGCTGTGGCCGTGAGGCCATTGGCGACGGCGATCTCGGTGTTGCGCGTGAGGAGGTATTCCTCGCGGATGCGGCTGATGAGGAAGACTTCGTAATCCATGGAAAGGCCGAAGAGGATGGCGAACATCATCATCGGCAGGAAGACTTCGACCGGGCCCTTATCGACGCCGACGATGCCCGCGAACCAGCCCCACTGGAAGATGGCGACGATGACGCCGTAGGCGGCGCCGATGGAGAGCAGGTTCATGATCGCGGCCTTGATGGCGACAACAACGGAACGGAAGACGGCGGTGAGGAGGAGGAAGCTCACACCGATGACGCCTGCAAAGAGGAGCGGCATGCGCTCGCCGATGCGGGTTGCCGCGTCGACGTTGGCGGCGGTGGAGCCGGAGACGTAGAACCTGGCGCCGCCCGCTTCGAGAGGGTCGAGGACGGGCCCGCGGAGGCGCTTCACCAGGCTGCTGGTGGCATCGTCCTGGGGCTTGGTGGTGGGCATGATCGTGATGATGGCGGTATCGCCCGCGGGGTTCATGATTGCGGGGAAGACGCGCGAAACGCCGGGGGTGTCGGCAACGGCTTGCTGGACCGCGGGGAGCGACTCCCGGCCGCCTTCGGCGAGGTCGGCGACCACCAGGAGGGGCCCGTTGAAGCCGGGGCCGAAGCCCTTCGCAAGCAGGTCGTAGGCGCGGCGGCTCTGGAGGTGGGGGCTGCCATTGCCCGCGTCGGTGAACCCGAGGTCCATCGACAGGATAGGGATCGAGAGGACGAGGAGGAGCGCCGCCGAGGATACGGCATAGGGCCACGGGCGCCGCTGGATGGCCCGGCTCAGGCGGAACCAGACGCTGGATTCGTCGACGCCCTCGGTCTGGTGGAGGAAGGGGACCTTGAGGCTGTCGATGCGGTGGCCGACAAGCGAGAGGGCGGCCGGCGTGATGGTGACCGCCACGACGACTGCCAGGACGACGACGATGGCCCCGGACGTACCGAGCATGGCGACGAAGGGGAGGCCCATGATGAACAGGCCCATGAAGGCGAGGGCAACCACGGCGCCCGCGAAGATGACGGCGCGGCCCGCCGTGGTGACGGCGATGACGACGGAGTCCTCGACAGAGCGGCCCGCGTGGAGCCCCTCGCGGAAGCGGGTTACGACCAGGAGGCTGTAGTCGATGCCCACGCCAATGCCGATCATGGCGGCGAACTGGGTGCTGAAATCGGGGAAACCGAACCAGCGGGCGAGGATGCCCAGCGCGGCGAAGCCGGCGCCCAGTCCGAAGAGGGCGGCGGCGATGGGCAGCCCCATGGCCACCACCGAGCCGAAGGCGATCAGCAGGATGAACACTGCGGCGATAAGCCCATAGAGCTCGGACCCGATTTCGGGCTGCTCGTTGAACTCGATGAGCCGCCCTCCGGCGACAACGGTCAGCTCGGGAGTGCTGTGCGCCTCTGTGACGGCGAGGATCGACTCGGCCGTCGAGCGGGGGACCTGGCGGACGGGAAGGTCGAGGTGGACGACGGCGCGGGCGATGGCGCCATCGGCGGAGATGTATCCCGGTCCATCGAAGGGGGATTCGATGTCGGCGACATCTGGCAGGGCAGCGATTTCGGCCAGGGCCGCCTCAACCTCGGGTCGGGCGTCGTCGATCCCGGCGGGCGCCTCGAAGACGATGTCGGCATCGGCGCCGGCGCGTGCGGGGAAGCGGCTTTCGAGCAGGTCGAAGGCGCGCTGGGATTCGGAACCGGGCAGGCTGAACTCGGTGGAGAACTCCCCGCCGAAGCGGGTGAGGGCAGCGATGAGCGCAGCGAGAACGACAACCCAGGCGAGGATGACCGAGCCGCGATGGCGATGCGTGAATCGTGCCCAGCTTGCGAGCGGAGATCGCGTTCCATTCAACTGAGCCACGTGGCGCATCACTCCTTCGGGGCGGCCTTTGTGAAAGCCTGAACTAATCCACCTTACGAGACGATCGGGAAGATGCGCATCCTCTGAAGGGCGGCCCGGGGTGAACGCCCGGGAAAGATGGTGGTGAATGGTGGCTTAACCGGGCCGGAATTTGGGATTGCTATACTTCGCGAATCTGACACGGGACTGCCGGGACATGCGAATGCGTGGCCCCGGCGGCCGGGTGCGACTGGGAGACGGCTTCGTGGAAGACCCGAAGATTGTGGCCGAGCGGATCATCTCGAACGTCGAGCGGGTGATCGTTGGGAAGCCGCGGGAACTGCGGCTGGCGGTGACGGCCCTGCTCTGCGGCGGGCACATGCTCATCGAAGACGTGCCCGGGGTGGGGAAGACGATGCTCGCACGGGCGATCGCGGTTTCGACCGGGTGTTCGTTCCGGCGCATCCAGTTCACGCCGGACCTGCTGCCGAGCGACGTGACCGGTGTTTCGATTTACAACCAGAAGACCGGGGACTTCGAATTCAGGCCTGGGCCGATCCTGGCGCAGGTGGTGCTGGCCGACGAAGTGAACCGGGCGACGCCGAAGACGCAGTCGGCGCTGCTCGAGGCGATGGAGGAGCGCCAGGTGACGGTCGATGGCATCACCCACCGGATGCCGCAGCCGTTCATGGTGCTGGCGACCCAGAACCCGATCGAGTACGAGGGCACCTTCCCCCTGCCCGAGGCACAGCTGGACCGGTTCCTGATTCGCATCTACCTCGGCTACCCGAGCCCGACGGACGAAGTGCTCGTGTTGGACCAGCAGCAGACGCGCCACCCCATCGAAGCGCTGCAGCAGGTAACCGACGCGAATGAGATTTTGCAGCTTCAGAAGGCGGTCAAGGAGATCTACGTCGACCCGCTGATCAAGCAGTACATCGTCCAGCTGGCGAACGCGACGCGCGAGCACGAGGCGGTGTACCTGGGGGCGAGCCCGCGAGGTTCGCTCGCGCTGTTCCGCACGGCGCAGGCGAAGGCGCTGCTGGAGGGCCGGGATTTCGTGACCCCGGACGATGTGAAGGAACTCGCGCTCTTCACGCTGGCGCACCGGGTGATAGTGAGCCCGGGGGCGAAAGTGAAGGGCATGACCCAGGCCGACGTCATCGCGCAGTGCCTGCAGCGCGTGCCTGTGCCGGGCGCGCGGGCGCGCATCTAGGGCGGGCCGAACGATGAAGCAGGCGGTGCGATCGCTTCTCGGGCCCGAGCGCCGGACGCTGACGCTCGTCCTGCTGATTCTCCTCACGTGCGTCTTCGTTGCGTACGGCACGGGGTTCTGGCTGCTCTTCCGGCTGGTGTACATCATCGCCATGGCGGTGCCGGCGGCGTGGGCGCTCGTGTGGTGGAACACCCGCGACATCGAGGCCGAGGTAGACCGGCGGACCACCCGGGCCCAGGTCGGCCAGGAGGCGCAGGAGATCATCGAGGTCCGGAACAAATCCTTCTTGCCGAAAGTCTGGCTGGAAGTGGAAGATCCGAGCGACCTGCCGGGCCATCGATCGAAGCGCGTGGTGATCATCCCTCCGCGGCGCAGCCGGAACTGGGTGGTGAACACGCCGTTGCGGCGGAGGGGGCTGTTCGACTGGGGACCGCTGCGATTGACTGCGGTCGACCCGTTCGGACTCTTCCGGAGGGTCCGGGAGGCGGGGGGGCAACAGCAAATCCTGGTATACCCACAGGTGGTGGACCTGCCGCACTTCCAGGCGCCGCCAGCCAACCTCCCCGGCGAGGGACGCTTCCGGAAGCGGACCCACTACATCACGCCGAACGCCGCGGGCATCCGCGAGTACGCGCCGGGCGACGCCTTCAACCGCATCCACTGGCGGAGCACTGCCCGCACCGGCGAACTGATGGTGAAGACCTTCGAGCTCGACCCCGCGAGCGACATCTGGGTGATCCTGGATCTCGAGCGCCGGGTAAACGCCGGGCGTGATGAGGAGAGCACCGAAGAGTACGGCGTCCGGATTGCCGCGAGCGTGGCGCGCCACTACATCGTGAACAACCGGCCCGTGGGCCTGATGGCATTCGGGCGCGACCTCCGCGTGATCGAGCCGGAGCGCGGCCAGCAGCAGCTCACCCGCATCCTCGAAACGCTCGCCACGGCCTATGCGATCGGCGACGCGCCGCTGGGCAACCTGCTGATGGAAGAGCAACGGCGCTTCGGCCGGCATACAACGCTGGTGGTGGTGACATCGGCGACCGATGACCACTGGCTGACGGCGATCCAGTCGCTCACCCAGCGCGGCGTGCGGGCTGCCGTGGTGCTGATGGACCCCTCGACGTTCGGGAGCGAGCGCTCTCCATTGCTGATGTATGGCCAACTGACGGCGAGTGACATCATGACTTATGTTGTCCGCAAGGGTGACGACCTGGGGCTGGCACTGAGCCCCACAGCAACGGGAGCAGGCGGATGGCAAGCATAAACCCCCCGCTCGAACGCTCGGCCGGGCGGCGCGTGAGTATGGCGGCGCTCCAGGCGCCGCGCCTGGTGATGAGCTGGGAAGACTGGCTCACCTTTGCGGCCGCGGTGATCACGTTCGTGAGCGTGGCAGTCTCGCTGGAGCAGGCGAACTGGGTGGAGGACATGCCACCGTTCGTGCCCACCGCTGTCCTGGGCCTGCTCATCGGCATGTTCGCGGCGCGGATCAAGTTCTATGCGGCAGCGATCCACCCGATCGGGCTGGCCATGGGGGCGGTCATCGTGGTGCTGGTGGCGCAGACCTACGCCGATGGCGCGAGCCTTGCAGACCGGCTGGCCGACTTCCGCATCCGGATGCAGGAGTGGTGGGCGGTTGTCCGCGCCGGGGACATCAGCAACGACAACCTGCCGTTCGTGACCCTGGTGCAGGCGCTGATCTTCCTTGCGACGTACTTTGCCGCATGGTGCCTGTACCGGTGGCACAACGCGTGGCTGGCGGTGATCCCGAGCGGGGTGATCCTCCTGACGAACATCAGCTTCCTCTCGGGCCAACCGAGCGGGGCGTTCGTGGTGTTCCTGTTCGGCGCGATTATCCTGGTGAGCCGGCTGCACCTGCAGAAGAGCCAGGCCATGTGGAAGCGGGAGGGCATCGAGTATCCCGACTTCATCAGCGTGAGCGCGATCCAGCTGACCGTGGCGCTTGCGACGGGTCTGATTGTCGCGGCCTGGTGGCTGCCGCTCGGCGACCAGGCGAAGGCGGCGGAGCGCGTGTTCGACGCGATTGCCCGGCCGGTCACGAACCAGTCGGATTCGTTGGTGCGGCTCTTCCACAATATTGATTCGCGCAAGGGCGCGAACCTGCACACGTTCGGCAACACGCTTCCCATCCAGGGGGAGGTGACCCTGGGGACGAAGGAGCTGTTCGAGATCCAGAGTCCCGATGCCGGGTTGGTCCGAGCGACAAGCTATGACGTGTACACGGGCAACGGGTGGAAACAGGGCAAGCGGGACACGCAGCGGGTGGACGCCGCCGCCACGGGTGTCGACGAGCAGGAGGCGACGTACGAATCGCGCGACGTCTCGATTCTGCGCGTGAAGCTGCTGAACCCCCAGAGCACGCTGCTCACGCCAGGGTCGCCGATTGCCGCCAACATCGACACCACGATCGAAACGCCGCGCGGCTACGACGGCGACATCGAGGAGATGCGGAGCCGGCGCGGGCTGAACAAGGGCGACACCTACAACACCATCGGGACCCGCAGCCGGGCCAACCTCATCCAGCTGCTGGAAGCGGGCACCGACTATCCCGACTGGGTGTCCGGGCGTTACCTGCAACTGCCCGATACCCTGCCGGACCGGGTGCGCGAAGAGGCCGCCCGAGTCATCCGTGAGGCGAACGCGACGACGCCATACGAGGCGGCGAAAGCGATCGAAGCCTATCTGCGGACGTTCCCGTACGACCTGAAGGTGCAATCGCCGCCACCGGGCCGCGATGCCGTGGACTTTTTCCTCTTCGAGCTGAAGCGCGGCTACTTCGACTACCAGTCGACGGCGATGGCCGTGATGTTGCGTTCGCAGGGCATCCCGGCGCGGCTGGCGGTGGGCTACGCGCTGGACCCCGGGACCGGGGATGAGACCACCTACACGGTGCGCAAGGACAACGCCTACAGCTGGGTGGAGGTGTTCTTCCCGGGGCTGGGGTGGATCGACTTCAACCCGACCGCCGACCGTCCCGAGGGCGGCGTGGGCGGGCTCGGCTCACCGGGGCTCATCCCGCAGGACGAGCCGTTCATCGCGCCAGACCTGGGCGACTTCTTCGGCGACGACGTCATCCCCGACGACATCCCAAACCCCGTCACCGATGCGCTGACGGAGACACCGGTGGTGAACGAGCAGTTCAACTGGATGATTGTGTGGGTGTTGTCCGGGGTGCTGGTGTTCATCGCGGCCGGGGGCCTGGGCGCGGAACTGGGGCATGGGGGGACTCGACACGCGGGCCCGCATGTGGGCGAAGGCCCAGCGGCTCGCGGGCTGGGCGGGGCTTGGAAGCCGCCAGGCAGAGACGCCACGGGAATGGTCTCGCCGGATGGGCCGCGCCATCGACCGGGAGGCTGAGGCAGTCATGCTCTCGGATGCCTTCGAGGAGGCGCGGTATGGCAGGCCAGACCTGCAGCGGATCGACGATGAGGA
>JBBIVC010000061.1:7195-9828 GCA_037439905.1 Thermoflexus sp. | reverse complement strand
TCACATCTGCTACCATCGCCGCCGTGACGGCCACGTGCGCGCACAACACTTCGGCGCAGCTCAGGGCAGGCGGCGACGGCCTGCGGCAGGGCCGCAGCAGCGGCGGCGCGACGACGTCGTACGTGTGGGACGCGGCGGCGAAGGTGCCGGTGGTGCTGCAGGAGACGACCGGCGCGAGCACGACGACGTACGTCTACGGCCCGACGGGGCTCCTTTACACGGTCGATGCGGCCGCCAGCGGCGAATCCGCCATCGAACAGCTCAGCAGCAGCCCCGATAGCTATGCCTGCGTCCTGCTCGACCTCACCATGCCGGGTATGGGCGGCGTCGCCACCTATCGCCGCATGAAGGAGCTCAACGCCAGCCTCCCGGTGCTCTTCATGAGCGGCTATGCGCCCGCCAACGCCATCGACGGCCTCGGCGGGCTGCCTCCCGCGGGCTTCCTCCAAAAACCGTTCGACCTGGCGGCGCTGCGCCAGGTCCTCGAAGCAACCATCGCCCGGTAGCCGGTGGGCGCACGAACAGTGCGCCCACCGAACCCCGCGTTACCCGCCAGCCGCCGCGGGCACCGCCACCTTCACCAGCTCCGCTTCGATACTCAGCCGCACATCGTCACCGACCAGGAACCCGCCGGCTTCGAGCGCCGCGTTCCAGTTGAGCCCCCACTCCTTGCGGTTCACCTTGCCGCTCGCGCTCAGCCCCATCCGCATGCCACCCCACGGGTCCTTTACCGGGCCGCGGATCTCTGCGTCCAGCGCAACCGGCCGTGTCACGCCCCGGATCGTCAGGTCACCGCGCACCACGAAGTCATCGCCGCCCCGCCGCTCAATCCCGCGCGTCACAAACACGATCGCCGGGTGCGCCTCTGCGTCGAAAAAGTCCGCCGAGCGCAGGTGAGCGTCGCGGTCGGCATTCCCGGTGTCGATGCTGGCCGCCTCGATGCGCACGACCGCCCGCGAACGGGTCACGTCAGCTTCGTCGATCTCTGCGTCCACCGTGTACGCGCCGAACTCCCCGCGGACGGTGGCGATCACCATGTGCTTCACGGCGAATTGCAGGCTGCTGTGGGCCGGGTCCAGTTTCCAGGTCACTTGGTTCTACCCCTTATGAATGATAGGAGAGCTATGCTCCATTGCTAATGTACGAGGAGTAACTTGGAACTGTCAAGCTGGCTACAGAAGAGAAGAACAGGGCGTGTTAGACTTCCCCCATGAGCACCGACACTGCCCCACACCCCGAGGTTTCCGCCTATTGCCCCGCCTTCCAGGCCACCGTCGAGCTCATCGGCCGCCGTTGGTCCGGCTCCATCATCCGCTCCATGCTCTCGGGCTCCGTCCGCTTTGGTGAGATCCTCAGCCGCGTCCCCGGCCTCTCCGATCGCCTCCTCTCCGAGCGCCTCCGCGAACTCGAGGCCGCTGGCATCGTCACCCGCACCGTCTACCCCGAGGTCCCGGTCCGCATCGAATACCACCTCACCGAAAAAGGCCGCGAACTCGAGCAAATCGTCGCCGCTATCGACGCATGGACCGCGAAATGGGCTGAACCCCCAGCCGAACACTCGGCGCACGGTTAAGACACACATTTACAGGCGATAGCGGAATCACATACCCTCCGGTCGATAAGAAGGAGGTGGTGGAGTGCGGCGCCTCATCGCAATCGCCCTGCTCGGCAGCGTCCTCGCCGCATGCGGCGGTGGAAGCAACACCCCCCCGGGCCAACGCCCCGGGGCGACGGCAACCGCTACGGCCCCTTCCGCACCGGCGACCACACCCGGCGGCGCCTCAACTCCCTCGCCATCCCCCTCGCCGACGCCCGCCGCCAACCCGCAGACCTACACCGTCGTTGCCGGCGATACCCTCTGGGACATTGCGGCCCGGTTCAACACCACCGTCCAGGCCATCGCCGAGCTGAACGAGCTCGACGACGAAGATGCGCTCGCCATCGGACAGGTGCTCAGGCTCCCCGGCGCATCTCCCTCCCCGAACGCATCCCCTTCGCCCGCCGCCTCCGCATCGCCATCGGCTACCCCCGGCCAGTAGCGCCCACCGGTCACGAATCCCGGGATCGCCACACCCGGCTCGGCTTCCCCGATGCCATCTCCCGGAGGTTCCAAACCTCCACGCGCCACGGCTCCAGCTTCAACGCTCCGAACTCCGGGCTCTCGGGTCCACCCGGCCAGAACATCCCCGGGTCGTATCCCACCGGTGGCGGTGTGTTCTTTAGCAGTTCCCAGAGCCACCGCTTCGTCTCGGGCCGGTCGTCCCACGAAGCGCGGCACTCCGCGTATACCTGCTCGTGCTGCTGGTCCCAGTAGCTGCACGAGACGTACGGGTTGTTCGCGATGTGCTTCGCCTTGAACGAGTTCCTCCCCGTCGCGATCCACCCGGTCTGCCCGTCCCATACCGGGTGCAGGATGCGCGCCCTCGGCCGCCCCTTCCGGTCCACGGTCGTGACCGTGCACCAGACCACCCGCCCGGTGATGCGGTGAAAGTCCCCCGCGAGCTCTTCCCACGATACGTCCACGAATTCCCCCCGGCGCCATCCCGGCGCGCCGCGGGACTATACAAACCAGCGGGGGTCGCGGTCTAGGACCCCTGGCCCGGCGTTCTCCTGTTCCGCTCCGGGCCTGCCAT